>JACRCJ010000323.1 GCA_016219075.1 Deltaproteobacteria bacterium
AGGATATGGGTCTTTTCATGCCTGTAGGCGGCGCGTGTTTCTACGCCCTTACCCCGCTCCACAGCCATCCCTCCTACATGTTTATCCTGCCTTTCAACGACGAGACCTCTGTAGCGATCGGCGGAAAGACGATAAGGGCAATACCAGGGAAACTATCCGCCCTGTCGCCGGGGATTGCGCACCATGAGCTTCCGGCGGACTCTCCCCCGAGGTATATAGCCATCTTCATGGAAAGGAGTTTCTTCGAAGGACAGCTCACGGGGTATCCGGTTGAGCGGGGTCTCGTCTTTCGAGGTGAATCCTACGATACGCCGCCGAATCTCTTGCCTCTATTAAAGCAGTTCATGATAGAGGCCGACAACGGGGGCCCCGGCTCAGAGGCCGTTTTGCACGGGATCAGTCTCGGGATATGCCACTCCATAATAAGAAGCGTCTTCAATGTCCGGACTTTAAATGACAGGATCACCCCAAGGGTCGGGATAGACAAGGCCGTTGAACACATGCACTCCGGGCTCGCCGGGAAGATCACGGTCAGAGACCTTGCAAATATTGCCTGCATGTCTCAGACCCACTTCACCCGCGTCTTCAAAAAAAGAACTCGGGAAGACGCCGATGGAGTATCTAAACCGGATACGGATGGAACGGGTAAAAAAGCTTTTGATGGCCGGGGATAAATCCGTAACGGAGATAGCCCTTGAGTGCGGGTTCGGCAGCGCCGCCTACCTCTCGGCCTCTTTTCGTAAAACATACAAGCTCTCACCCGCCGATTACCTCAAGACCCTCAAAAAAGGTTTTATTCCTAAAAAAAATGGCAGGATATTGAAAGACTGAAGTCCGGTTTACGGTCTATAATATCCCGAAAGGATCATAGATTACTTAAAGGGAGGCCTGCCATGACCATTAAAGATGTAATAGCGTTCGCCAAAGAGAACCCGGTATGCGGGGTCGCCACGATAGACGGGGACCAGCCGAGGGTAAGGGCGTTTCTATCCTTATTCTTCGAAGACGACAGGATATACTTCACGACCGGCGCGGTAAAGAATGTCTTCAAGCAGCTGAGCGGGAACCCGAAGGTCGAATTGCTGTATCTGGCCGGGGACTTCAGGAAGATGATGCGCGTAACGGGCGCTTTTGAGATAGTCGATGACCGCCAAAAGAAACAACGGTTGATCGAAGAAAAGGAGTACCTCAAGGGGTTTAAAGCAGACGACCCGGCGTTTATCCTGCTGAGGCTTTCCCACGGACGGGCGCGTTTCTGGACTCTGCAGGATAACCTGAATGAAAGAGATATCCCGGTCATCGAATTTTAAACTGACCTGACAAGACGAAGTAGCGGCACCGGGCCGGAACTATCGCAGCCCTGAACCCTCCCGTAGATACTCGAAAGCTCTCAAGTTGATTGTACGACGCGGTTGGGGTATAATCATCTCCGGCCCCTTGAAGGCTAACGCATCACGGGAAGACGACCGATGTTTCTGCCGACGACAAAAAAAGAGATGGAAGGGCTTGGCTGGGAGGCCCTCGACATAATACTGGTGACCGGCGACGCCTATATCGACTCGCCCTTCGTCGGAGTGGCCGTAGTGGGAAAGGTCCTCCTTGACGCCGGCTACAGGGTCGGCGTCATCGGCCAGCCGGATACAGGTTCCGGGGACGATATCGGGCGGCTCGGCGCTCCAAGGCTCTTCTGGGGAGTCACCGGCGGCTGTATCGACTCCATGGTAGCCAACCGTACCGCTACGGGCCGAAGACGCAAAAGCGACGACTATACCCCCGGAGGAGTGAACGACCGGCGTCCCGACCGGGCCGCGATAGCCTACGCCAATCTCATCAGGAGATATTCCAAAAAAGATACCCGGCCCATAGTCCTGGGAGGGATCGAGGCGAGTCTACGCCGGATTGCGCATTATGACGCATGGACGGACAGGGTAAGAAGGTCCGTCCTCTTTGACGCGAAGGCCGACTACCTCCTTTACGGGATGTGTGAACGCTCTGTAGTAGAACTCGCCGGACGCTTAAAGGAAGGGAAAGACCCGCATGGCATCCGCGGACTCTGCCATATCTCCAAAGAGCTTCCTGAGGGCTGCGTGGAGTTGCCCTCGTTCGAGGATTGCGAAAAGGACAAGGACGCGTTCACGAGGGCCTTCCGGACATTCTACGACAACAACGACCCCCCGACGGCCCGCCCTCTTGCGCAGAAGCACGACGCCCGTTATCTCATACAGAACCCTCCGGCGCTCTATCTCTCGGGCAGGGAACTTGACAGGGTGTACGGGCTCGGATACGAGCGGGACGCCCACCCCTACCACCTTAAGGACGGAGAGGTAAAGGCCCTTGAGACTATCCGCTTCTCCATTTCCACGCACCGCGGGTGTTACGGCGAGTGCGGTTTTTGCGCCATCGCGGTCCATGAAGGACGGCGCGTGAGGAGCAGGAGCAAAGAGTCGATAATCGCCGAGGCGAAGGAGATGACCAGGCACCCGCTTTTCAAGGGAAGGATCCACGACGTCGGCGGGCCGTCGGCGAACATGTACGGGTCCGGCTGCGAGAGGATGGAGGAGAAAGGCCCTTGTCCGAAAAGGAGCTGCATCTCCCCGAAGGTCTGTCCCCTTTTAAAATCAGGCCACGCCGAACAGCTGGAACTCCTTAAAGAGCTTCGCTCGGTCAAGGGGGTCAAAAAGGCCGTAGTAGCCTCCGGAGTGCGCCACGACCTGGTGCTGGCTGACAAAAAGGACGGAGAGAGGTACCTTAAGGAGCTTGTCAGCCACCATGTCTCAGGACAGATGAAGATAGCCCCGGAGCACTCCGAGGCGAATGTGCTTGAGATGATGGGCAAACCCGGCTGCGACCGGAACGCCCTCATAAAGTTCAAGGAGCTTTTTTACAGGTTTACCAAAGAGGCGGGGTTGAAGCAGTTTCTATCCTACTACCTGATGGCCGCCCATCCGGGGTGCACCAAGAGCGACATGAAAAAGCTCAAGTCGTTCGCCTTGAAAGAGCTCGGAGTGCTGCCGGAGCAGGTCCAGGTGTTCACCCCCACCCCGTCTACATATTCCACCCTCATCTACTGGACCGAACGCGACCCCAGTACCGGCAAACCCTGTTTTGTGGAAAAGAGCGAGCGGGGAAGGGAAGAACAGAAGGCGATACTGGCGGGGACTGGGGGCGGGAAGGTGAAGAAAGGACCGCACGCCCCTGAAAGACACTGGTCGAAGGGGACTCATTACAGGGGAAAGGGGCGATAAAACAGACCGCCCGAAAGATTATTTTTATGGAAATACCGGGGGTTTGTTGTTATATTTTTTTACATCCGTTCCGCAAGTTTTTTTCAGACCTGACGCCTACTCAGCTTCAGGAACCTTAACCGACGAGGCCACGCTTGAGATGAAAAAAGCCGAAGTAATAGCCCCGGCAGGAAATATCGCTTCTCTGAAGGCCGCCGTTGACAGCGGCGCGGACGCCGTGTACCTGGGCTTCAACGACGCCACGAACGCGAGGAACTTCGAGGGCCTCAACTTCACCCCCGCCGAGATCGCCGACGGGATACGCTACATAAGGTCGAAGAACCGCCAGTTCTTCGTCGCCATAAACACCTTCCCGCAGAATGATACCTGCCCGAAGTGGTACCAGGCCGTAGACAGGGCCGTCGAGCTCGGCGCCGACGCCATAATAATAGCCAACCTCGGGGTATTGAGGTACGC
>JACRCJ010000327.1 GCA_016219075.1 Deltaproteobacteria bacterium
AAGTATCCCGACGACCTCTTTTACCGCCTGCGCGTTGTCTTTCGGGCATACCAGTGTCGCGTCCGGGGTATCGACGAGTATCATGTCCTTGAGCCCGATAGTGGCCACCACGCGGTCGCAGCCGAGTATTATGGAGTTGCTCGAACCGATGTCCACGACGCGGCCCTTTACTATGTTCCCCTCCCTGTCCGGAGGTATGATATCGCCGAACGAGCTCCAGCTCCCCATGTCCGACCACGGGAAGGCCGCCGGGAGCACCACGACATCCCTTGCCTTCTCGAGTATGCCGTGGTCTATCGAGATGTCGGTCATCCCGGCGTACGCCGAGTTTATGTCAACGCCTTCCCTTATCTCGTTGAGCTTTTTATAGACCAGCGGCAGGTGCGTCTTTATCTCTTCCAAAATACGCGAGGCCTTCCAGATGAATATGCCGCTGTTCCAGAAGTACCCGCCGTGCTTCAGGTACTCTTTGGCCCTCTTGAGGTCGGGCTTCTCAACGAACCTCTCGACCTTTCTGACCCCGAAGCCCTCTATCTTCTTGAAGGCCCTCTTACCGGCCTTTATGTAGCCGTACCCGGTCTCGGGCTTTGCGGGGACTATCCCGAAGGTCACGAGGTGGCCTTCAAGGGCGGCCTTCATGCCCGCCCGGACGGCCTCCCTGAAGGACTTTCCGTCCTCTATTATGTGGTCGGCCGGAAGCACCGCCATGACGGCTTCGGGGTCTTCTTCGCAAAGCTTGAGCGCCGCAAGCCCTATGGCCGGGGCCGTGTTCCTGCCAACAGGCTCGATGCAGTAACCGGGCGACATCGACTTTCCGTCGTACGAGAGATGCAGCCTTATTATCTCCGCCTGACGGGCGTTGGTGACTATAAGGACACGCTCGGCGGGGACAAGGGGCTTCAACCTCCTTACGGTGGACTTAAGGAGGCTTTCGTCCCCGACGACCTTCAGGAGCTGCTTCGGGGTGGTCTCCCTGCTGAGGGGCCAGAAACGGCTCCCGATGCCGCCGGCGAGTATCGCCGCGTAGAGCCTGCCCTTCTTCCTTGAGCTGTTTTTTCCCTTCGCGACAGGGGTCTTTCCCCTGCCCCTGCTCTTCTTCCCGTCAGCCATATTAAGGATACCCCGGAGATAATGATATTTTTTTTATTTTTAACGCTCTGATAGGATGCTGAAAAAGTCCTTCCATGGCTTTTTCAGCAACGATTTGTCTGAAGTGAATTCAGCCAAATCTCACAAATTGCTTTTTAAATGTTGGTATGCCTGTGACTTCGTTTACAGCTTTACTTGCCGTATGGGCACGGGTACTTTCTATTAACGCTAAAAAAAGCCTCGCAATTGCACTCCCTTTTGGTCGTGGCTGGCAAGGAAGATTTCATTTGTATAGCTCGCCTTGTCACTTCGTGAGCCGGCGAGCACCCAGTAGCAATCCATCCATGGATTGCCGGGGGACCCGCCCGTTGGGTGGGTCGGGCTGTTTTTCAGCAGCCTGCTAATAGCCCCGGGTTTTAAGACCGGGGAGGGTTCATTATTAATCTCTGCGGCGTCTAATTCGCCGAAGCTTGCTTCGTATAGGTTTGATTAATTAAAGCCAATGGATACCTCCGGGCAAGGCTTGCGGGTGGAGTACGCGCTTCAGTCCTTGAGCGCAAGCTCTTTGGCGCTTATCCCGTAAGCCTTGAACCAGGACCCCACCGTCTTTGCGGAGACGGCGCGTTTTTTCCGGATGGCGCGCCTTTTGGCGAGCACCCGCGGCAGGGCTTTAAACGCGTCCACATAGGCCTTTATGAGGACCTTGAGTAACCCGGCCTTTGAAAAGCCCTCGACGAACCTCCCGCCCGCTCCCTTGCCCGTCAGTATGCCATAGACCTGCATGACATACCGCCACCCGGTGTAGAAGGGAGACAGGAGCAGGAACCGCAGGGGAAAGTTCTTCAACGCCACCCATATGCGGTTCCTCTCAACGAGGTACGCCTTGAAGGGGGTGTACCTGCCCCCGGTCCCCGAATAGTGATGGTATACCACGGCCCCCGGGACGCTTACGGTCTTCCACCCGGCAAGCCGGGCCCTGAATCCCAGGTCCGTGTCCTCGCAGTACGCGAAAAAGTCCTCGTCAAACAGTCCGACCTCTTCGAGCATCGAGCGCCTGTAGAGTCCCGCGCACGCGCTCGGGATAAAGGCCGCGCCCGCAACGTCGTACTGGCCCGTGTCTTTTTCGAGCCTCCCCCTGCCCCTGGCCAGCCCGTCCGGGTATATAAGGAGCCCTCCGACAGAATCTATCACAACTT
This sequence comes from Deltaproteobacteria bacterium, assembly GCA_016219075.1. GTDB lineage: Bacteria > Desulfobacterota > GWC2-55-46 > GWC2-55-46 > GWC2-55-46 > JACRCH01. Next base: position 2,286 of record JACRCJ010000327.1, read on the forward strand.
GTTCATCAAATGAAAGTATCTTGACGGCCCACATGCCGGCGTCCTCAACGCTACTCTCGGCGGCCGCGGCAAGGGCCCCTAAAAACCCTTTCCCCAGGACGGTGTCGTTATTAAGGGTGAGGATATATTTGCCGGATGCCTTTTTTATCCCCTGGTTGTTGGCCC
>JACRCJ010000328.1 GCA_016219075.1 Deltaproteobacteria bacterium
AGCCGGGTTCTTCGTCCCCTCGGACCCCTCCGTAAAAGAGACGAAGGCCGGGGCGAACACGCAGGTGGAGCAGGGCTACATGGAGGTCTCCAATGTGAACGCCGTCAGGGCGATGACGACGATGATAGAGGCGATGAGGTCATACGAGACTCACGCGAAGATGATCCAGACGATGGACGATATGACGAAAAAGGCCATAGAAGACGTAGGCAGGGTCTGACGCAAAGTGAACCCGCCCCGGGCTTGTTACCCCCGGGTTTTCAGAACTGTTAAAAATAAATCCTTTAAGGCAACGAGGAGGCTACAAAGATGATAAGGGCATTGTGGACAGCGTCAACGGGGATGGAAGCTCAGCAGCTGAACATCGACATCATCTCACATAACCTCGCCAATGTCAATACGACGGGTTTTAAAAAGAGCAGGGCCGATTATCAGGACCTCTTGTACCAGGAGATAAAATCTGCCGGGGCCTCGTCTTCCCCGTCTACCATGGTCCCCACCGGCATAGAGGTCGGTCAGGGCGTAAGGACCGTATCTACCCAGAAGGTCTTTAACCAGGGGAACTTCAAGCAGACGGAAAACCCCCTTGATGTGGCCGTTGAGGGCGAGGGCTTTTTCCAGGTGGCAAGGCCTGACGGCACCATGTCTTACACCAGGACCGGCGAGTTCAAGGTCGACAGCGAAGGCAGGCTCGTAACTTCCGACGGCTACCTTGTAGAGCCGCAGATATCGATCCCCGCCACCTCGCTTGCCATAACCATAAGCGCCGACGGCATAGTCTCAGCGACGCAGCCTGGCATAGCGGTCCCCACTCAGGTGGGAAACCTTGAGCTTGCGAGGTTCATAAACCCGTCGGGCCTTCAGCCCATAGGAAAAAACCTCTACATCCCGACAGCGGCATCAGGCACGGCCACCACCGGGGTGCCCGGCTCCGAAGGCATGGGTACGATAGCGCAGGGCTTCCTCGAGATGTCCAACGTAAGCGTAGTGGAGGAGATGGTAAACATGATAGCGGCCCAGAGGGCGTACGAGATAAACTCAAAGGCCATACAGACTTCAGATGAGATGCTCCAGACCGCCAACTCTATGAAGAGGTAGGCCGTGAAACTACTTGGAGGAATGCTTATGGCGCTCGCAGCTTTGATGGTACTCACTGTCCCGGCCCTATCCGACTCGGGGCTCATACGCTCGGAAGTGACAAGGCAGATCGTACAGAACTCTCCCTGGAGCGGAGACGATATCGAGGTGGACGATATCAATATAACAGGGCCTGATATCACGAAGGAGAAATTCGACCGCGTTGAAGTAAGGGTCCCGAAACGGATGAACAATATCGGCAAGATCACGGTGCTTGCCACCCTTTTCTCGGGCGGCAGGGAGGTCAGGAACATCTGGGTCTCGGCGCGGATAAGGGTCTTCAGAGAGGCGGTCGTGGCGCTTAAAAGCATAAGGATGAACGAGAAGATAACGAAAGACGATGTCAAGTTGATGAGGATGGAGACGCGCGACGTTGCCGACACGCTAGGTTCGGCTGAAGAGGCCGTTGGAATGCTCGCGCGCCGCCCCATAGCCGCGGGGACCGTCATAAAAAGAGACTACATCAAGCCGCAGGTCATCGTTAAACGCGGCGAGCGCATAGTGGTAAGCGTGGAGAACGAGAGGTTAAAGGTGAAGTCAGTGGGTACGGCCGTAGGAGACGGATCCCGCGGCGAGACCGTTTCCGTCAAGATGTCGTCCGGCAAGGAGATCACCGGAAGGGTCACGGGCCCCGGGGAGATACTCGTTGATTTTTAAGAGGACCATGGATATGAAAAGAACACTTTTAACCGTACTCTGCGGCGCCGTTACGCTTGCCGGCGCGGGCTGCGCCACACCGAAGCCTCAGAAGCTGGACCTGGCGAACATCCCGGTGCAGTCCACAAGCGTCCCGGCCTCACCCGGTTCGATCTGGCCCGGCGAGACATCGCGTAACACGCTTTTTCAGGACCTGAGGGCGCGTAACATCGGCGACATCGTCACAATAGTGGTCACCGAGAAGACAAGCGCGATCAACGGGGGCACGACCTCCACGGCCAGGAAATCATCCGACGACATAGCCATACAGAAGTTCCTGGGCCTGCCTCTCAACTTCGGCATGAGGGACTTCCTGGGGCAGGGAAACCCCTTCAGCCCCGAGATCCAGTCGAGCTATGACGGGAAGTTCGACGGCTCCGGCACGACCAAGAGGTCGGGAGAGCTCAACGCCGTCATAGCCACGCGCGTGACCAACATACTTTCCAACGGGAACCTCATCATAGAGGGCAAGAAGGACACGGTCGTCAATAACGAGCTGCAGTACATAGTATTGAGCGGGATAATAAGGCCCGAGGACATAAACGAACACAATTCCATTCCGTCAAAGCTGATCTCGGACGCCAGGATCGAGTACTCCGGGAGAGGTGTGGTTGCCGACGAGCAGAGCCCCGGCTGGATGAGGAGGATCCTTGACAATTTTTGGCCGTTCTAAAAACATAGCATTCCTTGCGCTCGCTTTCGTGACGGTCCTTTTTTCAACAGGGGCTTACGGGGCGCGGATAAAAGACATCGCCTTCATCGAGGGGGTGCGCCCCAACCAGCTCATCGGCTACGGCATCGTCGTGGGCCTGAACGGCACCGGCGACAAGACAAGCGCCGTGTACACGATGCAGTCCATAGCCAACATGCTCAACAGGATGGGGATGAAGTTCGACCCCAATTCCATAAGGGTTAAAAACGCCGCCGCGGTGCTCGTCACGGCCGAGCTTCCCGCCTTCACGAAGACCGGGAGCAAGATCGATGTGCTCGTTTCCTCGCTCGGCGACTCCACGAGCCTTCAGGGCGGGACCCTCATCTCAACGCCGCTGAAGGGCCCTGACGGGGCCGTGTACGCCGTATCCCAGGGGGCTATTTCGCTGGCCGGCTTCTCAGCCGGCGGCACGGGCAATTCGGTCGCCAAGAACCACCAGACGGCCGGGAAGATCCCCAACGGTGCGATCATAGAAAAGGATGTCCCGGTGAGCCTCTTCGGCAGAGAAACGCTGCAGCTCTCGCTCCGTGACCCGGACTTCACAACCGCCGGGAGGGTGGTCGACGAGATAAACAAGAACTTCAGCACAGAGATAGCACGGGCCGTAGACGCCGGCAGCATCACTCTTAGCGTCCCGGAGGACTACAGGGACGCTGTTGTGCGCTACATCTCCAGGATAGAGGCCCTGGATGTCAGGCCGGATGCCGTCACTAAGGTCGTCGTTAACGAGAGGACCGGGACGGTAGTGATGGGCGAGAGGGTCAGGCTTTCAACGGTGGCGATCTCTCACGGCGACATAAGCATAGAGATAAAGACGCAGTACTACATCTCCCAGCCGCCGGCCTTCTCTCCGAAGGGCGAGACTGTGGTTGTCCCGGTGGAGCAGACGAATGTCCAGGAAGAGAAGTCCAAGCTCATCGTCATGCCCGAAGGCGTGACCCTCGGGGATGTCGTAAGGGCGCTTAACCTCATAGGCGTGACGCCGAGGGACCTTGTGGCGATACTCCAGTCGATAAAGGCCGCAGGGGCGCTACAGGCCGAACTCGAGATAATATAGGAGGACCTATGGGAGCCGCGCTCAATGACGAGGAGATGGCGATAGAAAAAGCCGGCGAGATACCTACCGAGTGCAGGAGATACATCTCCCACCATGTAAGAAACGGGCTGGTCTCGATAATGGGTATCGCCATGAGGATCAAGGACGAGCCCGAGGCGCTTGAGAAGCTGGAGGACTATATCGACCATATAGCCCAGGACCTTAAAAAAGTGGGGTTATGACCATGAACGGAGCAGGTCCGATACAACCGTTGAAGATGAATATCCACGGCGCAGCCCCTTCGGCGAAGGAGACCCGGGCCGAGCTTAAGAAGGCGGTCACGGAGTTCGAGGCGCTCTTCTTGAACCAGATGCTTAAAGTAATGCGCGATACCGTCGCCAAGAGCGACCTTTTCCACGGAGGCAGCGGCGAAGACATTTACAACTCGCTCTTTGACACCGAACTCTCAGAACAGATGGCTAAAGGCGGGGGTATCGGGCTCGGGAAGGTGCTCCTCGGACAGTTTGAGAAAAATCTCGGTTTAACGCCAGGCGCCAACGACGCCGGGATGAAGGACGCCTGGGCGGGGCCGCCTGCCGGGAGGCCGAAGAAGGCCGGGAAAACCGAGGAAATATAAGAAGTTGTGGTCGGCAGCACCCCGGACACCTATATTTTGTGGTCTTCTAAAGTTTTCCCACTATTTGCCCGATATTAATAGTGAGGAAACACTTTAGGAGGGTTTATGAAAATAGGTGGAAAAAAACCGGGCGTTGGAACAGATAATTATATAAAAAAGGCCGGCGGCCCGGAAGGGGCTAAAAAACCGGGCACAGCTGGAAAACCGTCCTCGTCCGGCGACAATGTGGAGTTATCATCGCGCGCGCTGGAGTTGACCAGGGCAACGGGCCTTCTTGACACCGTCCCCGAAGTAAGGGGCGAGATGGTAGTGCGTCTCAAGACCGACATAGAGCGGGGGGACTACAGCGTGGATGCCGGCAAGGTGGCCGAAAAAATGATAGAAAGGGCGCTCAGGAACGCGCTGTACGCAAAAAAATAATAAAATGGATATCATGCTCGTAGCAGAACATCTTAAAAAAGAGATAGGCCTCTACAAGGAGTTCATAACCGTACTCCAGAAGGAGACTGAAAATATCGTCGGGCGCGACTATAAGGGGCTCTACGAGACAGCCGGCCTTAAAGAGGGCCTGATCATCCGTATCGAGAGGGCCGGAAGGTCGCGCGCCTCCCTGATGCATGAGGCCGCCTCTTCACTCGGCATCCAGGGGGAGCTTAAGCTGTCATCTGTCATAGAGAAGGTCTCCGGCAGGGTCAGAGAAGACCTCATGGAGAGCCGCTCCACCATACTCTCGCTTCTTGAGAGCATAAGGGAGATAAACAAGCTCAACAGCCTGGTCGTAAAGGAATCCCTCGACAACATCAACAAGACGCTCGGATTCCTCGGCAACTTCATGCCGGCGACGGTTTATAACCCGACAGGGGCCTTTGAGGGGACTTGCTCCGCCAAAGGCTCCCGTTTAAGCGAAGGGGCTTAAAATCCGATGGCATCTCTGAACTCAGTGCTCGACATAGCCAAGACATCGCTGCTCGCTTCTCAGAAGGCGATAAGTGTGACGGCGCACAATATCTCCAACGCGAACACGCCCGGGTACACGAGGCAGAGGGCGGTACTTGAACCGATGAACCCGGTGTTAGGCCCGGGAGGGCTTTTTTTCGGAACGGGCGTCAATGTCGCCACTATCGAGAGGATATACGACAGTTTCCAGGGCTCTCAGCTCAGGGCGGCCGATTCGAAATTAAGCGGCTACGATACCAGCTACGGGCTTATGAAGACACTTGAGTCCACGCTCTACGACGCGAACGGCGAGGGACTGTCCGCGCCCCTCGACGCTTTCTTCAACGCGTTCCACAATGTCGCCAACAACCCCGTGTCAAGCGCGGAAAGGTCTACGCTTCTTGCAAACGCGACTATCCTCGCCGACAGGTTCAACTCCATAGACGCTTCGATCAGGCAGAACCTCATGAACATCAACAACGCGGTCGAGGCCCAGATCGACAGTGTAAACGCCCTTGCCAAACAGGTGGCTGAGCTCAACAACCAGATAGGGACCGTCGAGATAGCCGGTGTCACGGCAAACGACCTGAGGGACAAGAGGGACCTGCTCCTGGACGGGATCTCAAAGATCATCGATATAACGACCCGCGAGGACAAGAACGGCGCGGTGGACGTATATGTGGCCGGAGGCTCTTTCCTCGTCGCCGGTGTGAAGTCTTCTCCTCTTGCCCCCGGGGTCAACGACGACAACCCCTATCTCTACGACATAGTCAGCAACGGCTCCGATATAAGCGGATCGATAAGCGGAGGAAGCCTTAAGGGGCTTATGGATGCCAGCTCAAAGTACCAGGAGACGCTCGACAAGGTCAACCTTATGGCCGCGACCCTGGTAAAGGAGGTCAACCTTCAGCACAGGGCCGGGTTCGGCCTCGACGGGTCTACCGGGGTCGATTTCTTCTCCCAGCCGGGCGTCACCATGAAGGCCTCATCGGGAAATACCGGCGGGGCCGTCATAACCGGGGGGGCGGTAACCGACCAGACGCTCCTGACGCTGTCGGACTACGAGATAAGGTTCGTAGACCCGGCTAACTACACCGTGGTCAACAAGAGTACGAACGCGGTAGTCCAGAACGGGGCATACGCTTCCGGGGGCGCCATAACCTTCGACGGGATAAGCTTTACGATATCGAACAACACGGCCCCTCCGCTTTCCGGGGACACGTTCACGGTAAGCACTACAAAGTACTCGGCGCAAGACATGGGCGTCTCCGTGACAAACACCAATCAGGTGGCTGCGGCGTCTTCAGCCGCAACGCTTCCCGGCGACAACACCAACGCCCTTGCCATGGCCGGCATAAAGAACTCGCCCCTGTTGAACGGCGCTACTATAAACCAGTACTTCAACGCCCTTGTCGCGGACATAGGCGTGGTAACCAGCAGCGCGGCCTCGAGCGCACAGGCTCAGGGCAAGGTGGTCGAGGAGCTTCAGCTCGCGAAGGACTCTCTCTCAGGCGTGTCCCTTGAGGAGGAAGCGATCAACCTGATAAAGCTGCAGAGGGCTTACGAGGCTTCGGCCA
>JACRCJ010000326.1 GCA_016219075.1 Deltaproteobacteria bacterium
CACGCATCACGGGGTCCGGTATTCTTTTTTAACAACTGCCTTTCAAGGAGTCAGGAATGAGTCAGATCACGGTATGGTTCATAAGGTTCGCTCTCATATACTTCATGCTCGCCATACTCCTCGGCTTGCACATGAGCGTGACAGGGCCCGTGTATCCGTGGATGCCGATCCATGTGCACTTCAACCTCCTGGGCTGGATGTCGATGATGATATACGGGGTAGGGTACCACATACTGCCGAGGTTCTCCGGGGTGCCGCTCTGGAGCGACAGGCTCTCGTACTGGCAGATGTGGCTTGCCAATATCGGACTCGTCGGGATGGCCGCCGGATGGATAGTGAGGAGCTCGGCCGGGGACCCCACGGTATTGCTCGTATTCGCCTTCATCGAGGGGGTGTCCATGGTCTTTTTCGCCATAAACATGTTCAAGACGATAAAGGCGGCGCCCGCGCCGGTCAAGAAGTAAGCGCGGGGTAAGAACAGAGGTACGGTCGGTTGGGAGAGCGCAAGATCACAAAAGAGATGTTTATCGGCACGGTGCTCCGGGAGTACCCGGAGACCGTAAGGGTCTTCCGGAAGTACTTCGGGAAGAGCTGTTTTGACTGTCCGGGACAAGACCACGAAGACATCGAATTCGGCTCAGCCATGCACAACGCGGACATGGACGCGGTCTTGAACGAACTCAACGAAGTGGCGGACAAAGGGAAATAATAATGAAGATATCAAAAGACCTGGTAGTAAACGACTGCATAAAGCTTTATCCCAGGACCATCGGGGTCTTCACGGAGTTCAAGATAGACTCCTGCTGCGGAGGGGCCGTCAGCATCGAGGCGGCCGCGAAGAGGGACGGCGCCGACCTTGAAGAGATACTCAAGGCGCTGGAGAAAGCCGCGTCGAAGTGACCGTGCAAAGGGCCCGCGGTTTTTTTCGCGGGAATACAGACTAAACGGAGGCAGCCATTGTCAAAGACAGCGACCATAACCGAGGCACGGGTGCTCGAGGCCCTGAAATCCGTGATGGACCCGGAGCTCGGCAAAGACCTTGTGACCCTCAACATGATAAAAAATATCGTCATCGAGGGGAGCAATGTGAAGTTCAGCCTGATACTGACGACAATGGCGTGCCCCCTTAAAAAGGAGCTTGAGGCCAGCGCCGTCAACGCCGTCAAATCCATACCCGGCGCTGGCGAGGTCATCATAGAGACCGGGGCCCAGGTCCCTACGGCCAAGAGGATGCCGGACAAGGCCCCGATCCCCGGCGTCAAGAACACCATAGCCGTAGCCAGCGGAAAGGGCGGAGTGGGAAAATCGACCGTCTCCGTGAACCTCGCTCTGGCCCTTGCAAAGACCGGCGCGAAGGTCGGGCTCCTCGACACCGACGTCTACGGCCCGAGCGTGCCGATGATGATGGGCCTGCACGAGCCCCTCATGGCCACGCCCGAGGAAAAACTCATACCGCACGAAAAGTTCGGCTTGAAGCTCGTCTCCGTCGGTTTCATGATCGACGAGGAGACCCCGCTCATATGGAGGGGGCCCCTTGTAATGCAGCTCGTGAAGCAGTTCCTCATGGGGGTCGAGTGGGGCGAGCTCGATTACCTCGTCATCGACCTGCCTCCGGGCACTGGAGACGTCCAGCTCACGCTCGTCCAGACCATCCCGCTTACGGGGGCCGTCGTCGTGACGACCCCGCAGGACGTGGCGCTCATCGACGCCAGAAGGGCGATAAAGATGTTCAACGAGGTCAAGGTCCCCATACTCGGCATAGTCGAGAACATGAGCTTTTTCGTCTGCCCCCACTGCAGCGAAAAGTCCGAGATATTCAGTCACGGCGGAGGCGAGAAGACGAGCGAACGGTACCATGTGCCTCTTCTCGGAAAGATCCCCATCGACATCTCAATAAGGGAAGGCGGGGATTCGGGTAATCCTATAGTGGAATCGGCCCCGGACTCGGTACACTCGCAGGCATTCGTGGCGATAGCCGGAGCCGTGGCGAGCAGGATAAGCGTGATAGACCTCACGTAGAAGGTACGCTGACACAGGACAAATGAACCCTCCCCGGTTAAAGCCCCGGGGTCTTCGGAAGGTTAAAAATAAAAACGGGACGGCTAAAGGCCATCCCGTTTTTTTGTCCGCGGCCTACGCCGCGCCTCACCGTGCGGTGGGCAATTTAAAAAGACCTCATCTGGCTTATGTATAGTTTACAGTTATACGGTAACTTTTAATTAGCCGTACGCCAGGACCATGCGGTCGGCAATTTCTGAATCGGGCCGCTTGGGTTTGAACAAACAAGAGCGAAAGGGGGCTTTCTAACTCGCCGTACGCCAGTACCTCACCCTACGCCCCGCTGGTCTTGAAAAAACAAGACTCGAAAATCTTTAGCGGGTTCAGGGTTGAACCTTGACGGACCGGGGTGTTCGGCCCCGAAGGAATAAAAAACTTACTTGAGCCTCTTTTTCACATCAGCCAGCACCAGGTTGTAATCCTTCCTCACCTCGGCCATCGCCTTGGTCGTCGTGACGCTCATGTCCTTGAGGAGCGCGTCTCCCCTTTTCTTAAGCAGGTCGAGCTCCTTGTCGA
>JACRCJ010000325.1 GCA_016219075.1 Deltaproteobacteria bacterium
CCCCAGGTTTATCGCCCCGGCGGCCCTGGCCAAGGCGTGGCGGTTCGTAGGGGACGTGAGGGAGGGGAACTCCGTAAAGAGGCTTGAGCGCCTCAGCGAAGAGCACGGGATGTGGGACTGCGTACGGTGCGTCCACTGCACAGAGTACTGCCCGAAGGGGGTTGCCCCGCTCAAGCAGATAGAGATGCTCCGCTCGGCGGCCATGGCCAAAGGGATAGTCGAGAACCCCGGGGCCAAGCATATCGAGGCGATGGTGGAATCGGTAAGAAAGATAGGCAGGCTCGACGAGGCCGCCATGACATTCAAGACGCTCGGCTTTTTAAGGTCCCTGGGGATGATCCCGCTGGGCTTCAAGATGCAGATGCACGGGAAGATGCCCCACATCCACCTCTTCTCGCAGATAGAGAAGATAGAAGAGGTCAAGAGGATCTACGAGGAGACAGAGCGCGAAAAGGAAGCTCTAAAGGAGAAGAAGGGGCTATGACCTCTCCGCTTAAATACGCGTATTATCCGGGCTGCGCCTCGCAGGAGATAACGAAGGAGGCCAACGAGACGACCCGGCTTGTCGCCGGAGAGCTCGGGATCGAGCTCCATGACATGCCGAAGGCCAACTGCTGCGGCGCGGGGCTCCTGACGGATTACGACTACGGCCTCTACATAGCGCTTAACGCCCGCATATTCGCCGAGGCCGAAGAGATGGGCATGGACATCGTGACCATCTGCTCGACCTGCCTTATGGTGATGAGCCGGGCGAATACGGACCTGTTGAACGACACCGCCCTCATGGCGAAGACCAACGAGATATTGGGAAGGGCGGGGCTCAGGTACACCGGGAGGGTGAAGATAAAACAGCTCCTGTGGGTGCTCGCCGCCGACTACGGCCTTGAGAACCTCAAGAAGAAAGTCGTAAAGCCTCTTGACCGGCTGAAGGTCGCTCCGTTTTACGGCTGCCACAGCCTAAGGCCCTCTGACGCGCTTGGTTTCGACGACCCGGCGAAGCCATGGTCTCTTGAGGCTACGATAAAGGCCCTTGGGGCCGAGCCCGTCGAGTACAAGGGCAAGACCAAGTGCTGCGGCTTTCAGGTGGACCTGGTAAACGAGGAGACCGCCGAGACGATGACCGCCACAAGGCTCCTTGACGGCAAGAACAGGGGAGCGAACTGTTTTGTCACCCCGTGCCCTTTCTGCCACATAAACCTCGACAACTACCAGAGCCTCGCTGAAAAGAGGGTCTCGAAGAAGATATCGATGCCGGTATTCCACCTCGCGCAGCTCGTTGGGCTGTCTCTTGGCTTTAGCGCCGAACAGATGGGGCTGTCCCGTCACATGGTCTCCCCCGAGTCCATACTCAAGTGACCGGTGTGGCGGAAAAACGCCCTTGCCCCTTATCACTCATGGCGGCTTAGCCTATAACTCCGGAATGGCGGTTTTTAAATCATGTAATTCCCCGTAGAAAAGCCGCAGGGTTTCCTTATAAGACCCTCCCCTTTTATGGTGACGGGGGAGGGCAGGGGTACTGGCGTACGGCTAATTGAAAACAGGTAAACCCCCGGCTTTGCCGGGGGACTCACAGAGTTTGACAGTTCCGGGAATCTGATTTCCTGTAGCCTGTCCTCATAAAACCCTCCCCCTTTATGGTGACGGGGGAGGGCAGGAGGGTGGGGGTGCAAATAATCTTTCACCCTTCGGAATTTCACCCTCCCGCTTCCCGTTGCATCGGAATTGCGGAACGGGATCCCCCGGCCCTCGCGATCGAGGGAGGGGGTACTGGCGTACGGCTAATTAAAGTTCCAGGAGATACCCCGGAGAATTGCGGCGGGATGGTTCATTGACCGCTCCGGATCTTTCTTACCGGGAAATGTCCGGTTTTTAAGCCCGTATTTCTTATCTCCCGTAGACCCCGGTTATCTTCGTCTCGCCGAGAACATGGCCCTTCATCGCGTCTTTGACCGAGCTCTTTTTGGCGGAGTCCGGCAGCCCGAGTGTTGCCACATCCAGGGCCCTTAAGATGAAGTTGTACCTGTGGGTGCCGTGGCCCTTCGGAGGGCAAGGACCTCCGTAGCCCCTGAACCCGAAGTCCGAAACCCCTTCCTTTATCCCGTCCTTCAGGTCGATGTCGTTACCGATCCCCCTGTAAAGCTCCTTGAATGTAGAGGGCATATCGTAGACTATCCAGTGGGTGAAAGTCCCGACAGGCGCGTCCGGGTCTTCGACGATCAGGGCGAAGCTCTTTGTCCCCTCAGGCGGGTCCGTCCATTTAAGCTCCGGCGAGAGGTCGTCTCCGTCGCAGCTGAACATCCTGGGTATCGCCTCTCCGTCCTTGAAGTCATTGCTTGTGATCCTGAAGCTCATAGCATCACCCCCCTTGATAAAAGTCACGCTTAAGAGTAAAAGCAGCACAACGGCCGGTAAACGGTACATGGCGCCTCCTTCGAGCTATTCCACCTGCTTAAATTCTATAGCCTAAACACGGGGATTGCAACTTTACGCCCGAAATACCCTGTACGGCAAGGCGGGCCTCTTTGGGGGGATGTGACGAAACTCCTTGAAAAAAATGACGAAATCGTATACTTATAAGGTAGGAAAAATCCCCATACAGAAACCGGAGGAGTCTTTTTTTGAAGGTCAGATTTATCGTAAACCCGGCAGCCGGCGGGGCCGACAGGGCTAAAAAGATCACCGAAGCCGTCAAAAGGCTCCTTAAGTCCGAAGAGGGGATCTTCGACATAAAGGTCACAAGGGGCAGGGGCGGGGCCGCCGGGTTCTCGAAAGAGGCGGCGGCGAAGGGCTACGACGCGGTATTCGCCTGCGGCGGAGACGGCACGATAAACGAGGTAGCCGGCCAGCTCGTATCCACCTCCACGGCCCTTGGCGTCATACCCGGAGGCTCTGGAAACGGGTTCGCGAAATCCCTCAGGCTCCCGGACGACATAGACTCGGCGATCGGCCTTTTAAAGGGGTTTAAGCTACGCGATATCGATGTGGGGGTGGTCTGCGGCAAGTACTTCTTCTCCACGGCGGGCTGCGGGTTTGACGCCCGCCTGAGTAAAAGATACAACGAGGGCAAGGTCTCCAGGAAGGTGCGCGGGATCGTCCCGTACTACCCCATGGCCCTCTTGGAGTTCTTCAGGTTCAAGCCGCGGGAGCTGACCATCCAGACCGACTGCCAGACGATAAAGGCGACCCCGCTGATACTCACAGCCGCCAACACCGAAGAGTACGGCGGAGGGGCCGTAATAGCCCCCGGTGCTTTGCCTGACGACGGTCTACTGGACCTTTGCATCGTCCCAAAGACAGGTCTCATGGCCGCCAGAAAGCTCGCGAAAAAGATCCTGAGCGGCGAAGTCGCCGGCTTCAAGGGGTATATGTGCGTGAGGACCGACCGGGTCGAGATAACCGGCGCCGGGGAATCGGTCCTTCAGGCCGACGGGGAGCCATTCGAGTGGAGAGGGAACATTACGATAGGACTCCTCCATAAGAGACTCAAGGTCCTCGTGAAATGAACCCTCCACGGGCTTAAAACCTCAGGATTTTCAGAGAGTTAAAAAAATAGTCAATAAAATCAAGGTCTTACAGTAAAACCGTCCCTTCCGCCCCGCACCGGGGCTATTGATTAAAACGCCGTTTTGGTGTATCATGCAACACATGAGCGTTAAGGTCGATTACGAAAGGTTCGAAAAACTTCTGTCCTCAGGCAACATCCCCGAGAAGGCCCTCAAAGACCGGATCTTCAAAGACCTCTCCGTAAAAGACAAGCTCCTTGTAGCCTACAAGCACCTGGAGAATCTTCGCCAGATGAACGGGGGGTACATCGCGTCCGAGTACTGCGGGGACAAGGGAGGGGACAGGTACAATGTCTTTTGGCTCCGCGACATCATGTACGCCACCTACGCCAACGAGTATGTGGGGGCGTACGACAAGATGATCGAGAGCTACAGGCTCATACTCCGGATATTCCAGAAGTACCGGGGGAAGATCACCGGAGGGGCCAGGAAGAGGAGCTATCTCGGGAGCTGCGCCAACGAGATAATGCACGCGCGCATCCATCCGGTCACG
>JACRCJ010000069.1 GCA_016219075.1 Deltaproteobacteria bacterium
CCCTCCCCCTTGATGGGGGAGGGTAGGGTGGGGGTGCAAATAATCTTTCACCCTTCGGAATTTCACCCTCCCCGCTTCCCGTTGCAACGGAAGAGCGCAACGGGAGCCCAGCCCTCCCATCGAGGGAGGGGAGGTTTTGGTATGGTTGTTAATTTTTAACATTTAGCCCCTTTGAGGGGCGTCTTTTCAAGCCCCCGGCTTTGCCGGGGGTACATGACTTTGACGAAAATGAACCCTTCCCGGGGTAGAACCCGCGGGTTTTCAGAACGCTAAAATAAAAATGGCCCGCGCGCATACCGCGGCCAAGCGGGCCCAAGACGACATGAACACTTACTCGAGGATACTAAAGCTCCTGCCTCCCTACAAATTCCAGTTCGCGCTGGCCTTTGTCTGCATGGTGGGGTTCGCCTTATCGAACGGCGCCATGGCCTACCTCATAGGCCCCGTGATGAAGTTCCTCTTTTCAAACGAGACAGCCGCCGCCGGGATAACCGTCATCCCGTTCAACCTCTATACCGTCCCCAAGGAGAAGATGCTCATCGGCATCCCTCTGGCCATAATGGCCGTGGCCGTAGTCAAGGGGTTGAGCTCCTACGGGCAGTCCTTCTTCATGGGATATGTCGGACAGGGGGTCGTAAGGGACATCAGGAAGAGGCTCTACGAGCACATATTGAGCCTCCCGGTCAACTACTTCACCGCGAACCCGACCGGGGTGCTGATATCGCGGCTCACCAACGATGTGAACCTCCTGCAGACTACCACCTCGGAGGCCATCTCCACCATACTCAAGCAGTCCCTTACGATCGTGGTCCTGGCCCTGGTCATCATAAGCCTCGACTGGAAACTCGCCCTTGCGGCCTCCATCGCCCTGCCGTTGTCGCTCTACCCTATGAGAAAGCTCGGCAAGAGGATGAAGAAGGTATCGACCCACACGCAGGTCTCGATGGGCACCATGACGACGCTCCTGCATGAGGCGATAGCCGGGATAAGGATCGTGAAGGCGTTCTGCATGGAAGGGTACGAGTCGGCGCGCTTCCAGCTGGAGAACGAAAAGTACACCCACAACCAGCTCCGGACGATAAAGATACGCTCCATATCGTCTCCCCTGATGGAGACCTTCGGGGCCGTAGGTTTCGCCGTGACGATCTGGTTCGCCGCCTACAGGATCAGCCAGGGGACTTTAAAGCCCGAGACATTCATCTCGTTTTTCGCCTCCGTCATAATGTTCTACCAGCCGATAAAGGCATTGAACGGCGTCAACCTGAACATCCAGCAGGGGCTTGCCGCCGCCACCCGCATCTTCGATGTCCTCGACAAGGCCACGGAGGTAGAGCGCAAGGAAGGCGTTCTGACCGTCGACGGCGTGGACGACTCGGTGGAGTTCAGGGGGGTCTCCTTCAAGTACGGCGGGACATGGGTATTGAAGGACATCGACCTCAAGGTCAATAAGGGCACGGTCCTGGCGATCGTCGGAAGCTCCGGGGCCGGCAAGACGACCTTCGTAAACCTGATCCCGAGGTTCTACGATGTCTCCGAAGGCTCGATCCTCGTTGACGGAAAGGACATACGGGACCTCACGCTTAAGTCTCTCCGGTCCCAGATAGCCATAGTCTCGCAGCAGATAATCCTCTTTAACGACACGGTAAAGAAGAACATCGCATACGGCGACATCGAGATGAACGACTCCGAGATAATCAGGGCCGCCAGGGCCGCAAACGCCCACGACTTCATCTCGCGCCTCCCGAACGGGTACGACACGCTGATAGGCGAAGGCGGGGTGAGGCTTTCCGGAGGAGAGAGGCAAAGGCTTTCGATTGCGAGGGCGATATTCAAGAACGCCCCGATACTGATACTCGACGAGGCGACCTCGTCGCTCGACACAGAGAGCGAACACGAGGTCCAGAAGGCGATAGCCAACCTCATGGAAGGCAAGACCACTTTCGTGATAGCCCACAGGCTCTCAACCGTCAGGAACGCGGACCGCATAATAGTCCTCTCAGGCGGCGGCATAAGGGAGATGGGCCGCCACGACGAGCTGATGAGCCGAAACGGCGAGTACTCGCGCCTGTACTCGATGCAGTTCAGCGGCTGAGCGCCCAGGGCCGCCTGCGCCCCGTGAGTCAGTCCTCTTTGTGAGCAGCCCGCTTCTGAAGGATTAGACGCCACAGAAATTGAAAGAATGAAAAACGGTATCGCCGATAGACTCGGGGCCGCGCTGGTCCCAGTACTTGCCCGCTGGTTCATAAGGTTTCTGCGCTTCACCATGCGCCTGACCTACGTGAACTTCGACGGGTACAGGGAGAGACTCGATAGGGGCGGCCAGATCATCCTCGCCTTCTGGCACGGACGCCTCATGATGATGCCGTACTCGTACCCGGGGCGCGGCATAACCATACTCGTAAGCCGGAGCAAAGACGGAGACCTCGTCTCAAACACCGTAAAGGGCTTCGGTATCGAATCCGTCAGGGGGTCCACCTCCAGCGGGTGGTTCGCCGGGGTCAAGGGGCTTCTTAGGTCCGTAAAGTCCGGGCGCGATGTCGCGATAACCCCGGACGGCCCCAGGGGCCCCGGTATGAGTGCCCGGATGGGGGTAGTACAGATAG
Organism: Deltaproteobacteria bacterium; assembly: GCA_016219075.1. GTDB lineage: Bacteria > Desulfobacterota > GWC2-55-46 > GWC2-55-46 > GWC2-55-46 > JACRCH01. The sequence goes on from JACRCJ010000069.1 coordinate 2,604, forward strand.
CGCGGGCCACGGGCCTTCCGATAATACCCATGAGCTTCGGGGCCTCGAAAAAAAAGGTCTTCGCCAGCTGGGACTCTTTTCTCCTGCCATACCCCTTTTCACGCGGGGTCTTTATCTGCGGCGAGCCGGTTTATGTCTCCGCCTCAGCCGCAGAGGTGGAGATGGAGGAGAAGAGAAGAGAGATCGAAGATACGCTCAACATCCTCACCGGACGGGCCGACTCGTTTTTCAGCGCCCCTCGACCCCTTCAGCCTCTTGACCGTGAAGGGTAGAACGGGGCACAATGAACCCTCCCCGGGCTTAAAACCCCAGGGTGTTCAGAGCGTTAAAAATAACCGATTGATGACAACCCATTTTAATCTCCGGAGCCCTCTATAGTTTCAAATCCGGCTATGGAGCGGTTTTGATCGCTTTATCTCCGGATACCTCGCGGCCCGGCTTGCGGGGAGGTCTCATTGAAATATGTACTCTATGATATCCTGCTGCATATAGCCGTCGTAGCCCTCGCTCCATACTTTCTATTCAAGATGGTAACGGCCCGGAAGTACAGGGAGGGGGTCCCGGAGAGGTTCGGTTTTTTCGCCAGAGGCAAGCTCGACGCGCTCAAGCGCGGGCCCGTGGTCTGGGTGCACGCGGTCTCGGTCGGCGAGACAAAGGCGGTATTGCCGGTCCTGAAGCTTTTCAGGGAGAGGCACCCGGAGGTGAGTATTCTCTTTTCGACCGTGACCATGACCGGCAACCGGACCGCCGCAACGGACGGCAGGGGGCTCATCGACTCGCTCATATACTTTCCGTTCGACATCTCTTGGGTCCTCAAAAGGGTAATCCGTCAGACCGGCCCCAGGGCCTTCGTAGCGGTTGAAAAAGAGCTGTGGCCCAACCTCTTCCGCCAGCTCAGAGCTTCTTCTGTCCCCGTTATAGTCGCAAACGGGACGATCTCGGAGCGCTCCTTCAGGAGGTATTTGAGGTTCTCCTTTATGTTCAGGCCGGTCTTCGAAGAGATCAGCTTCTTTATCGCGCGCACCGGTGAGGACCTCGACAGGGCCGTCAAGTGCGGGGTAAGCAAAGACAAAGCCTCTTCATCCGGCAACCTGAAGTTCGACCTCAGGGCCCCGGCATCCGACCCCGCTTACATCGCGGCCTTGAAAAACTCGCTCGGGATAAAGGAAACCGACAAGGTGCTTGTAGCAGGCAGCACGCACCCCGGCGAGGAAGAGATAGTCCTCAACGCTTACAGGGAGTGCGCCGCGGAGGACCTCAGGCTCATAATCGCGCCGAGGCATCCGGAGAGATTCCCGGAAGTGGAGTCGCTCATAAAAAGACACGGCCTCAGGTACTCGAAACGCTCCACCGGCGGCGGTGAGGCCGTGGTGCTTCTCGACACCGTCGGTGAGCTGATGACGGTATACTCGTTTTCCACCGTCGCGCTCGTATGCGGAAGTCTTGTGGACGGCATCGGCGGGCATAACCTTCTGGAGCCTGCCTATTTCTCAAAGCCCGTGGTCTACGGGTCGCACCTGACGACCTACCTCAATATGGCCGAGATGCTTGAGGCGGCCGGAGGCGGCGTGAGGGCGGGTGACAATAAGCTTGCCGAGGTCTTAAAAAGGCTGCTCTCGGACGAGAGTGCCAGAGACGAGATGGGCGGGAAGGCGAATAGGGTGGTGGAAGAGAACAGGGGGGCGGCCGCCAGGACAGTTGATGTGATCGAGAGGTTCTTATAATGAACCCTCCCCGTCCTTAAAACCCCGGGGTTTTCTGAATGTTAAAAAGAGGTCTGTTATAAGGTGTCCGGACTTGCGAGGATGATAGAGCGTAAGATGCGCTCCGAGAAGGCGGGTGTTTTCTGGCACCTGCTCCTCTATCCGCTTTCGCTCGTCTACGAGGTCGGGGCCCGGTTCAGGGCGCTCCTTTACGGAGCGGGGGTCCTGCACTCCTCAAGGCTTTTGTGCGGTGTCGTCTCTGTCGGCAACATAACCGTCGGAGGGACCGGAAAGACCCCCTTGACGCTCCTCATCGCCGAGTTCCTGACGAAAAAAGACAAGCGGGTGGTCATACTCAGCAGGGGCTACAAGAGGACGGGTTCGGGTGTGGCCCTCGTCTCCGACAGAAACGGGGTCCTCCTCGGCCCAGACGAGGCCGGGGACGAGCCTTATCTCATGGCAAAACGGCTTCCGGGGGTCCCCGTGGTCGTAGGCTCCGACAGGGTCGCCTGCGGCCGGTACGCCACTGAATTGTTCAAGCCGGACTTTATCGTCCTTGACGACGGTTTTCAGCACCTGAAGCTCAGGAGGGACCTGAATATACTCCTTGTGGACGGCACGGAGGGTTTCGGCAACGGGTACCTTTTACCGAGGGGTATCCTCCGGGAACCCCTGAGCAGGTTGGACAGGGCTGACGCGGTCTTCGTAAAGGGCAGGAAGTTGAAGAACTCGGCTGAAGACCTGCTTACGCGCCATTTTATCCCGTCTCTGCACTTCACCTACCGCCCGTCTCATGTCTACGACCTCGGGACGGGCGCGAGAAGGACGATAGAGTTCCTTAAAGGCAAGACCGTTGTGGCGGTGGCGGGAGTGGCGAACCCCGAGTCGTTTTTCAGGACCCTTGACGAGCTTCAGGTTGAGACGGCAAAAAAACTCGCCTTCCCCGACCACCACTCCTATCAGGCCGGTGACCTTGAGCTTATAAAAAAAGAGGCCGGGGGGGCCTCGATGGTCGTCACGACGGAAAAGGACGGGGTAAAGCTTAAGGGGCTTCTTACGGGCCTGCCGGTATACTGCCTTGCCATTGACGCCGTCTTTGAGGAAAAGGACAGGAGGGATTTTGAAAACCTCTTCGCCCCGCTCCTGAAAGGGGCCCTCTGATGCTCCCTCTC
>JACRCJ010000329.1 GCA_016219075.1 Deltaproteobacteria bacterium
ATGATCGCGTCAAACGGCGCCTCTTCGGCCCACCCGGTCGTGCCGTCGCCGAGCTTTATGACGACATTCGAGCAGTGGAGCCTGTCAAGCGTCCTTCTCGAGCGCGCCGTAAGCGTCGTGAGCCTCTCAACGGAGTATACCCTGGAGGAGAGCATCGAGAGGACCGCGCTCTGGTAGCCGGAGCCCGAGCCTATCTCAAGGACCCGCTCCGTGCCGGCAAGCCCGAGAGATTCGGACATGAACGCCACCATGAACGGCTGGGAGATGGTCTGCTTTTCGCCTATCGGGAGCGGAAAGTCGGTATAGGCCTGCGAGGTGAGCGCGTCGTCGACGAAGATGTGTCTGGGGATGGTCCGCATGGCGTGAAGGACCCTTTTGTCCTTTATGCCGCGGGCCAGGAGCTGGTCTTCGACCATCTTGGCCCGCGCGCGCTCGTATATGTCTTTTTTTACCCTGATAGTGGCGGGCTTCACTTTATGCTCCAGTTATGAAGCTCTTTTATCGAAGAGTAGTTCGTCAGGTCGAGGTGCAGCGGCGTTATCGAGATATAGCCCTTCGTCACGGCGAAAAAGTCGGAGTCCTCCCCGCCCTCCCACCTGTCCATGTCTCCGCCTATCCAGTAGTACTTCTTGCCCCTCGGATCGACCTTTTCGACTATGGCGTCGCTGAAGAACCTCTTGCCCTGGCTCGTGATCCTGTAGCCCTTTATCTTCTTTACGACAGGGACGTTGACATTCAGGAGCGTGTCCTTGGGGAGCCCCTTTTTCAAGACATGCCTGGTGAGGCGCGCGGCGAAACCGGCGGCCTCGGTGAAGTCGAACTTCTCTCTGGCCACAAGCGAGAACGCTACTGAGGGTATGCCCATGAGGGTGCCCTCCATCGCCGCCGAGACCGTGCCCGAATAAGTGACATCCTCGCCGAGGTTGCCCCCCTTGTTTATCCCGGATACGACGATATCGGGCCTTTCGGGGAGTATCCCGTTTACCGCGATATTGACGCAGTCGGTCGGGGTGCCGTCCACGGCGTACATGCGGGGGGCGATCTCCTCGACCCTCAGCGGCCTGTGGAGCGTCAGTGAATGGCTCGCCGCGCTCCTTTCCCTGTCAGGGGCGACCACATAGACGGTGCCTATCCTTCTTAATGCCGAAGCGAGCCTCAATATGCCTTCCGAGCGGATCCCGTCGTCGTTGGATATGAGGATGACCTTTTTAGTTCTCTCTTTTTCCAATATTGCCTTTAACGGCCCTCACTCCACTTTATGCCCTGAGGTCCGCGGATGGTTAGTATCTCTGCGCTGAATAAAGACTATAATAAAAACGGGCAGAAAAAACAATAAGATTAAAATTCTCCGCCGTAAATGACGGAGAATTTTGATGGTAAGGAACAATCATTTATATTTGCCACTCCTTGACCCAACGCTAACGCTACGGGATTGCAGAGCGCCACACCCATTCATGCGGGGTCCGGCGCTGGCGCGCTCCCGGCCCATGTTTTTACGGCCCGCGGCAAAGCCTTTTTTTCATAACCCGCGCCATTTAAAAATACGGCAAAGGGTATTGAAATGTGTTATATTTACCGGCATCGAGATCAAAAAAAGTCCCTGCTATCGCGGCAGGTGTTTTCGGACGCTTGAACAGAGACTTAAAAAACATACCGGCCCCCAAGGAGCTTTGATGCAGAACAACCCCCCGAAAAACCCGATGGAGAAGACTGCCGTGGACTTAAGCCACATCACCGACCACGACATATACTTTTTCAAGGAAGGGAACCACTTCAAGCTCTACGACAAGCTCGGCTCCCACATGATAACGGTCAACGGCGTAAAGGGCGTCCACTTCGCCGTCTGGGCCCCGAACGCCGAGCGGGTCTCCGTAATAGGCGAGTTCAACGGCTGGGACCCGCTCTCTACCCCTCTGAAGATCCGCGACGACTGGTCGGGCGTCTGGGAGGCCTTCGTCCCCGGGCTCGACAAGGGGACTTTGTACAAGTACCAGATCGACTCCAAGTACCACATGTACAAGGTCCAGAAGGGAGACCCGTACGCCTTTATGTGGGAGGTCTCCCCGAAGACGGCCTCGGTCGTCTGGGACCTGGACTACGAATGGAACGACTCGGAGTGGATGAGGACGAGGAGGGAGCGTAACTCGCTGAACTCGCCAATATCCATCTACGAAGTCCACCTCGGCTCGTGGAGGAGGGTCCCCGAGGAGGGCAACAGGTACTTAAACTACAGGGAACTGGCCCACCGTCTCGCCGAGTACGTAAAAGAGACCGGGTTCACCCATGTCGAGCTCCTGCCGGTCATGGAGCACCCGTTCTACGGCTCGTGGGGCTACCAGTCGGTCGGGTACTTCGCGCCTACATCGAGGTTCGGCACCCCCCAGGACTTCATGTACATGATAGACCATCTCCACCAGAACGGCATCGGGGTGATACTGGACTGGGTCCCCTCGCACTTCCCCACGGACGAGTACGCCCTCGGGTACTTCGACGGCACGCACCTCTACGAGCACGCGGACGAGAGAAAGGGGTTTCACCCGGACTGGAACAGCTACATATTCAACTACGGCCGGAACGAAGTCCGCTCGTTTCTCATCAGCAGCGCCCTCTTCTGGCTTGAGAAGTACCACATAGACGGCATCAGGGTGGACGCCGTGGCGTCCATGCTGTACCTCGATTACTCAAGGGAGGGAGGAGATTGGATACCGAACGAGTTCGGAGGAAGGGAGAACATCGAGGCGATAGACTTCTTGAGGAGGCTCAACGAAGCCGTCTACCACGAGCACCCCGACGTCCAGACCTATGCCGAGGAGTCCACCGCGTGGCCTATGGTATCGAAGCCCACTTACCTCGGCGGGCTCGGCTTCGGCATGAAGTGGAACATGGGCTGGATGCACGACACCCTCAAGTACTTCTCCCGGGACCCTATCTTCAGGAAGTACTCGCACAGCCAGCTCACCTTCTCCATCTGGTACGCCTTCTTCGAGAACTTCGTCCTGCCGCTTTCGCACGACGAGGTGGTGCACGGCAAGGGGTCGCTTCTGGGGAAGATGCCCGGTGACGAGTGGCAGCGGTTCGCCAACCTGAGGCTCCTCTATGGCTACATGTTCGGGCACCCCGGAAAAAAACTTCTCTTCATGGGCGCGGAGTTCGCGCAGGTGAAGGAATGGGCGCACGAAGAGAGCCTTGAGTGGCATGTCCTCCAGTACGGTTTTCACGGCGGGATGAAAAAATGGGTGAGCGACCTGAACGCCATGTACAGGTCGGAGGCGGCGCTTTACGAGAACGACTTCGACAACGACGGCTTCGAGTGGATAGACTTCCATGACTGGGAAGAGAGCGTCATAAGCTACATAAGAAAAGGCCGCACAGCAAAAGAGACCTTCCTCGTGGTCTGCAACCTGACGCCCGTGTACAGGCAAGGCTACAGGGTCGGAGTACCGGAGGGAGGGTTCTGGAAAGAGGCACTGAACAGCGACGCGTCCGAGTACGGGGGGAGCGGAAAAGGCAACATGGGCGGGGTCGGGGCCGAGCGGATACGGGCCCACAAAAGGGAGTTCTCTTTAAACCTCACTCTCCCGCCGCTCTCAACGCTATTTTTCAAGCATAACGGCTGAATAAAGAGAGGCGCTTGAGGGGGCTTGGAGTTCAACAAGCCGAAATAGGGCGTTAAAGAGATTGCCGCGGGTCTTTAAGGCCACCGCTCTGAGCCGTGCGTGGTTAATCGCCGCCTTTGGCTTTTTTGGAAGGCGTCTTCTTAAAACTTATCCTGTATATCGCACCGGCGAGATCGTCCGAAAGATACAGCGCCCCGTCTTTTCCGGCCAAGAGACCTACAGGGCGTCCCCATGCCTTGCCCCGTGAATCCAGCCACCCCGTAAGGAAATCAACCGGGGGGCCGGCGTTACTCCCTTCATGGAAAGGGACCGCCACGACCTTGTACCCGGTCGGGGTCGTCCTGTTCCATGAGCCGTGGAAGGCTATGAAGAGCGCGTCCTGGAACTCCCTGGCCATGTCGAGCCCTGTCCCGAAGGCCATGCCAAGCGGCGCGGAGTGCGCCTGGAGCTTTTCAACCGGCGGGATCGTCTCCTTACACTTCAAGGCGTTGCCGATTTCAGCGTCCATCACCCTGTCCCCGTAGCAGTTCGGCCACCCGTAGTCCCCGCCTTGTACAATCTTGTTGAGCTCATCGGGCGGCAGGTCGTCGCCGAGGAAATCCCTGCCGTTGTCAACCGCCCACAGTTCGTTTTTCACGGGGCTCCATGCCATGCCAACGGAGTTACGGAGCCCCGTGGCGAACCCGGTGGCCTTACCGTCGGAGAACCTCAGGATCGACGCCCTCCTCTTGTCGTCCTCAACGCAGGCGTTGCAGCTTGAGCCCACCGAGACATAGAGATTGCCGTCCGGGCCGAGCACAACGGTCCGTGTCCAGTGGCCGCCGCCCGGCGGGATGTCGTCGGTCAAGACCTCCGCGGTATCCGCCTTCAGGTCTCCGTTTGTGTCTTTGAGGATTATAAGCTTGCCGGTCTCGGCCACGATGAGTTCTGTTCCCCTGAAGGCGAGGCCGTGGGGCCTGTCGAGCCCCTCGGCGAATACTACTGTCTTGTCGGGGATGCCGTCGTTGTTTTTGTCAACGAAGGCTACGACCTTCCCCTCCGAGGGGAGCGAGACATATATATTGCCCTGAGGGTCCGTGGCCATGAAACGGGGCTCTTTGAGCCCGGCGGCGAATACCGAGACCTCAAAGCCAGGTGGGGCCATAAGCCTTCTCGGCCCGGCAAAGACCCCTCTTCTGTGCTTCGGAGGCACTTTGATCCTGATGCTTGAGGACGGGGGCGGGAGCCCTATCTGCGTCTTTTGAGAAAAGGCCGGGGGAGGACAGGCAAGGTAAAAGACAGAGGCGATAAGAAAAGAAACCGCCGCCGCCCTGAAAGTCTCTGGAATCCTCATCTCAAGACCCTCCCCTCAAAAAGTTTACAGGTTGGCTGTCCTTGCCGTAAGCTCGTCGGTCAACACCTTGACGTTATCGGA
>JACRCJ010000330.1 GCA_016219075.1 Deltaproteobacteria bacterium
AAACCCCGACAGGGGATTAAAGAAGCCGTCCGGCGGCAAACCCCAGAAAGAGGAGTAAGAGGCCCGTGATGTTCTCGATGGCGATATTGCCGAACGCCAGCGCCCACTGTGAATCGCGCATCAGGGAGCCCGTCTCGAAGATAAAGGACGAGAAGGTGGTCATCGCCCCCATGAAGCCTACAAGGATCACGATACGGGCCTCGGCGCTTATGGCCATGCGCTCTTCGGCCAGGGACCAGACAAGGCCGAAGAGGAAGCACCCGATCATGTTGACCGCGAAGGTCCCCCACGGAAAACCGCTCCCCGAAGACCTCTGAACGAGCCCCCCTATCCAGTACCTGGCAAGCGTGCCGGCGGCCCCGGCAAGGGCTATCAACAGTATCTTCATCCGCTTTGAACGTCCTTTCAGGTTTTAAAGGGCCGCCCGGGTGGACCCGGCGGCCCGCACGCTGAGGGTCACCGGATATTCTATGCGAACTTGACATTTAAAGCAAATTTTTTCTCGTGGTAAGTAGTTGACTATCAAAGACAATGATGTTAACTTTAATCTCATGCCGAACTCCGGAGAAAAGTCACATAAATACCGGGAAGCGGCTGTTATAATGACATTCAGCGTTAAATCATCCGCGAAAACCCCCTAAAGAGGTACTCTATTGAACGAAGCAGCCTTTAACAGTCAGGCAGGGCTATGGGAGATGATTTCGGGGGCCGGCCCGATGGTCAAGTTCGTCCTCCTCACGCTCCTTGTCTTCTCCGTAGTCTCATGGGCCATCATAGCCTACAAGATGATGCTCTTGAGAAGGATCGAGAAAGAGACTACCGCCTACTACGACCTTTTCTGGGAGAAAAGACAGTTCTCCCTGATACACAACGCGTCCAAGGGATACTCCTCCACCCCCCTTAAAAGCCTTTTTACGGCCATCTACAACGAACTTTCGAGCGCGATGAAGGAAGACCCCCCGAGGGTCCATAGAGAAGACATGGAGAGGTTCCAGAGGATACTCAAAAAGACGACCGCTATCGAGGCCGCCAAGCTTGAGTACGCCGTAGGGTTTCTCGCCACCACCGGCAACACCGCCCCCTTTATCGGCCTTTTCGGCACCGTCTGGGGCATCATGGCCTCGTTCAGGAGCATCGGGGCCAAGGGCGCGGCCAACCTTGCCGTCGTGGCCCCGGGCATCTCCGAAGCCCTCGTTGCCACGGCCATGGGTCTTCTGGCGGCCATACCCGCGGTCGTAGGGTACAACCATATAATCACGAGGACCGGCCGCATAGTCGAGGAGATGGACAACTTCTCGGCTGACATACTGAACATAATAGAGAAGCAGATAAGCAAAAAACAGTGAGCCGCGTGCCATGGAAGTAAGAAGAAAAGACAGACGGCTGATGTCCCAGATAAACGTCACCCCGCTGGTCGATGTCATGCTGGTGCTCCTGATCATCTTCATGGTCACGGCGCCGATGATGCAGGCCGGGATCGACGTCAGCCTGCCGAAGGTGGACGCCGCCGCCATAAGCTCCAGCGAAGAGCCGTTAGTTGTCTCCATAGACAGCCGCAGACGGATATTCCTCAATGAGAGGAGGTTTTCCCCCTCGGAGCTTTCCGCGAAGCTTGCGGCCATACACAGCGCGAACAGGGAGAAGATGGTGCTCTTGAGGGCGGACGAGACGGTCCCTTACGGGGTAATCATGGAGACGATGTCGAACATACGCAAGGCGGGGATCGAAAAGGTCGGGATGGTCACTGAGCCCGACTCCGGGAGAAGGTAAGTGCCTGGCATATTAAAAGGGGCGAAGCAGGGGTTTACGAAGACCATCGCCGGGTCTTTTATCCTGCACATACTGGTCATAGCCGCGGCTCTGTTGCTCTTTAACAGCGAGCCGCGGACCTTCTTCAGCCCTGTGTACACGGTCGACCTTGTGGCCCCGGGGCCAATGAAACGGGACGAAACGGTCAAAAAGCCCGTTGCCGTCGAGGCTCCCGTCGAGAGACCGGTTGAGAAGCTGGTAAAAAAAGCGGAGCCCGCGCCGCTGCCGCCCGAAAAAAAAGCGCGCGTCAAGGCCCCGGAGCCCGCAAAGCCGAAAGAGAAGGCCGTAGCGATAAAGCCCGCTGAAGCCGATCTCGACGACGCCATTAAAAAGATCGCCGCCGAGGTAAAGAAAAAAGACGACCGCTCGCTTCTGGACTCACGGATAGAAGAGCTTAAAAAGAAACGCGCGGCCGAATCGAAGGATGTGGCAAGCCGGCTTGAGGCCCTTAAAAAAGAGATCGGGAGCGCCAGGGTGCAGGCAAAACCCGCCGCCCAGGCAACGGAGGTA
>JACRCJ010000331.1 GCA_016219075.1 Deltaproteobacteria bacterium
AGGAACCTCGCCCTCGGGGTGAGCGCGGCGCCGGACTATGATTTCGTGACCGCCGGAGGAGACCTTAAGGCCTTTTGCGGCTCTCTTGCCGCCAGGGCCGGCGGCTCTGCGTTTCTTCTCGACAAGGATACGCTTTCCTACAGGATCGCCGCCGTCTTTGAGGGCAGGGCCGTCACGCTGGACTTCTCGCCCGTCAAAGGGGATATATCAAACGACCTGGGCCAGAGGGACTTTACCGTTAACTCGATCGCCGTGGCCTTAAGTGATATCTTCGAGAAAGCCGCTCCTAGTGTCATAGACCCGGGGGCGGGGGTCAGCGACGCCGCTAAAAGGCTCCTCAGGGCGACATCGGCCGGGGTCTTTGACGACGACCCCTTGAGGTCTTTGAGGGCCGTGAGGCTTTCTCTTCAGTACGGCCTCAGGATAGCCCCGGAGACCCTGAGTCTCATGCAAGAGAAGTCCGGGCTCCTTGAAAGGACCTCAGCCGAGAGGAAAAGAGACGAGCTTGTGGCGGTATTTTCAAGCAAGGGGACCCCGGAAGCGCTGAGGCTCATGTACTCGACCGGCATAATCGGGGCAGTGCTCCCCGAGGCCGCCGGGTGGGCTTCGGTGGACGGGTACGGGCTACTGGACCACTCGTTAAAGACGCTTGAGTCCGCCGAGGACATCCTTGACGGCCTCGCCGGGGTATTTCCCGGCTACGCCGCTGAGCTCGGCGGACACTTCAATCGTAAGCTCGGCGCCGTGGAGACGAGGACGGTCTTCAAACTCGCCGCCTTCCTCCATGACTTCGGCAAGCCGTACTGCTTGAAAAGGGAGGAGGGGAGGCTCCGCTTCATAGGGCACGACTCGGCCGGCGCCCCACTGGTAAGACAATTCCTGCTCGGGCTCAGGTTCAGCAGAAAGATCGCAGGCACGGTCGCCGGGCTCGTAAAGGACCACCACAGGGTATTCAACCTCGCTACCCTCCGGGAGCCTTCACTGAAGGCGAAGGCGCACTTTTTCAGGGCCGCCGGAGGGAGTCCCGGCTTGACGCTACTGTGCCTTGCCGTAGCGGACTCCAGGGCCACGCGCGGCGTTTCGGACCCGGAGCTTCTAAGACTCGCCGAAGAGATGCTCGGTTTCTACTACGGCGTCTATCTCAGGAAAAGACCCAGGCCGCTTCTGACCGGAGGCGAGGTGATGTTGAGGTTCGGGCTTGCCCAGGGGCCGCTCGTCGGAGAGGCTCTCAGATGGGTCTCTGAGGGGGTCGAGCGCGGAGAGGTCTCCAGCAAGAAAGAGGCCGTCGCCCTCATCGAGCGCCTCCTCGCCGGAAGAAAGGGCCGCTGAGCGCAAAAAACGCCATAATTGCCGTTGACTTTTTTGGGGCGTTAGGGTTAAAGTATTTCCTCTTAACAAACAGGAAAGGGAGGGGCGTGGCATGAGTGTCTTTAAAGCTTTCTGTCTCATGTTGGTGTTCGCTACAGCGGTATTATTAACGCCGCAAAACGGTGCGGCGGCACAAGGAGACAAAAAAGTGGAAGAAAAGTCGGTCACAGGAGCGGTAATAGAGACAAAGTACGGGGAGATCGAGATAAAGTTCTTTCCCGATGTGGCGCCCGGCCATGTAAATAACTTCGTAAAGCTCGCCAAAGATGGCTTTTACGACGGCACGATATTCCACAGGGTCATCCCCGGGTTCATGATCCAGGGCGGAGACCCTAACACCAAGGGCCCCAACCAGATGTCATACGGCACCGGAGGGCCCGGCTACACAATCAAGGCCGAGTTCAACGAGAAGTCGCACAAGAGGGGGATACTCTCGATGGCGAGGTCCAATGACCCCGACAGCGCCGGAAGCCAGTTCTTCATAGTCGTCAAAGACTCCCCGTTCCTTGACAGGCAGTACACCGTCTTCGGCACGGTCGTAAAGGGTATGGAAGTCGCCGACAAGATAGTAAACCTTCCGCGTAACCCCAGGGATCTGCCCAACGAAAGGGCGGAGATGAAGGTAAGGATAATAGAGTAACGGGTCCACCGCACGCCATAGCTCATAAAAAAAAGCCCCGGAAAGTTCCGGGGCTTTTTTTGTTTTCTCTTAGCAGACTGCTGAAAAAAACCGTAATCGTCATTGCGAGAAGCGATTTCCGCGACGAAGCAATCTCTAACTATTCGATTTGCTTAAAGACGAGATCGCAACGCTACGCTCGCAATGACATCTGTTTTAGTTTTTCCGCAACCTGTTAGTAAATATCCCGTTTTTTGCCGCGCAATACATTAGGCCTTTTTGCGCGCCGGCGCGCGCCTCGGGGCTATTGCTCCTCGCTTGCAAGCTCGCGCGCAATAAATACGGAGGCCTGCTCGCTCTCCTTTATTCGCTCTTAGGGTCTAATACCCCGCGGCTTGCCGCGTCATTTTAAATCTCCTCCCCCTTGACGGGGGAGGCAGGGTGGGGGTGAAGAAGATTCCACCCTCCCCGCTTCCCGTTGCATCGGAAGAGCGCAACGGGAGCCCAGCCC
>JACRCJ010000070.1 GCA_016219075.1 Deltaproteobacteria bacterium
GCTACTCGCTCTTCGGAAGGTTCACAGTGCCGGCCTACACAAAGGTGGCGGCCTTCGCCAGATACGATTCCCTCGACCCGGACACGACAATAGCCAACGACAGGATAACGACCACGATCGTGGGCGCGAGCTACAGGATCATTGGAGACAACCTCCTGGTGGCGGCCTATGAGAAGACCCACGACAAGACAAAGACCGAGGACGATAAAAAAGGCCAGGTCGTCCTCCAGATAGCGTTCTGACGGGTTTGCGAAACAACGGCCGCTCCCGGAACAATACCCATCGTGAGAGGCAAGGGGCGGATACATCCGCCCCTTGCCTCTTTTTAGTCTGTAAATCCCTGTAGCCTTGCCACAGGGTACTTGCGCACGGGTGCTGGCGTATGGCCAATTTGAAAGACCACTTTTCAGTCTTGTCTTACAAAAACCCAAGCGGGGCGTAGGGTTAGGTCGCCTAAGGCGAAGGCGGGTGCGCGAGCGGGGAGGAATTAAGCGCAGCGGTTAAGCGGGCGAAGCGCACGGGGCGGGGAGGCGGAAAGCGACCGGAACCCTACCCCCAAGAAACGCCCGGCAGGGCGTAAAAATTTCTTGGCACAGAGGCCGGATTAAGTCTTTTTCGAAGGTTTGAAATCTTTACGAATATATCATGGTTCAGGGTTCAACCCTGAACCCGCTTAATAGGCAAGGGGCGGATACATCCGCCCCTTGCCTCTTTTAAACTTGTAAATTCCGTGTTTTCCGTATCTTAACAATCCTGTAACATACCTGTAACATTGGCCTGTTATAAGATAGCGGATGAGGGCCGGGTCCACAAAGGGCTGTCTTTCAAGGCTCCCGGTCAAGATGTCCAAACCTAACAAAAGGAAAAAGAGACCATGAAAAAGATAATCATCCTTCTGGCGGTCGTGCTGATGGGCTTGTCCGCTGGCACGGTGGCATTCGCCTCGACACTAATCAACGGCGCCGGAGCGACATTTCCGTACCCGCTCTATTCGAAGTGGGCTTACGAGTACGCCAAAAAGACGGGCCTCAAGTTCAACTACCAGTCCATCGGCAGCGGCGGCGGTATAAAGCAGATAAAGGCGAAGACGGTCGACTTCGGCGCCTCGGACGCCCCGCTTGACCCCAATGACTTGAAATCCGCTGGGCTCATGCAGTTCCCGATGGCCATAGGCGGAGTCGTGCCTGTCGTAAACATTCAGGGGCTCGCCCCCGGCACCCTGAACCTTACCCCGGAAACACTCGCGGGCATCTACCTCGGAAAGATAAAGAAGTGGAACGACGCCGGGATCGCGGCCATCAACCCCGGAGTAAAGCTCCCGGACGCCGCCATAACGGTTGTGCACAGGGCTGACGGCAGCGGCACGACATGGATATTCACCAACTACCTCGACAAGGCCAGTAAAGAGTGGCACGACGCCGTCGGGTTCGGCACGGCCGTAAGGTGGCCCGCCGGTGTCGGCGGCAAGGGTAACGAAGGGGTGGCCACCTATGTAAAGAGGATAAAGAACTCGATAGGCTACATAGAGTTCGCCTACGCGGTGCAGAACAAGCTCACCCACACCAGACTCAAGAACAAGTCCGGCGCCTTCGTTGAGCCGACGGCCGAAAGCTTCATGGACGCCGCGGCCGGGGCCGACTGGGCCGGCACGCCCGGGTTCGCCGTGGTACTGACCGACCAGGCAGGTCCGAAGGCCTGGCCGATAGCCGGCGCTACATTCATCCTCGTCTACAAGAACCCGGAGAACTGCGAGACGGCCGGGATGGTGCTGGAGTTCTTCGACTGGGCATACAAAAACGGCGGCGAGATGGCGAAGTCTCTCGACTATGTGCCGATCCCCCCGAAAGTCTACGGGATAATGGAAGGCGCCTGGTCAAAAGAGGTCAAGTGCGGGGGCAAGTCCCTCTGGCCCAGGTAAGTTCTATCAGGATGCTGAAAAAGTCCTTCCATGGCTTTTTCAGCAACGATTTGTCTGAAGTGAATTCAGCCAAATCTCACAAATTGCTTTTTAAATGTTGGCACGCCTGAGACTTCGTTTACGGCTTGCTTGCCGTATGGTCACAGGTGCTTTCTATTAACGCTAAAAAAAGCCTCGCAATTTGGCAATCCATCCATGGATTGCCTTAGCAGGCTGCTGAAAAACAGCCTGCTGACGCCCACGGAGGAGAACCTTTGCCTTGACCGGCAAAACCTGATAATATCCTGTAAATCTTTTTGATATCGACCGGAGGGGACGGCCCGCAGGGTCCGGTCTGACACGGTTTTTTCAAGGTCATACGGATAGTTACAAAGCACCCCGCCCGGAACGGGCAGGCGCTTATTCAGCGCTTTCCGGCGCTACGGAAGACCGGCACAACGGGTCACATGGGCATATACGACAGACATAAGGCTGACAAGGCAGGAGACGCCCTTTTCAAGGGCATCTCGTATTTTTTCGCGCTCTCGGTCATCCTGCTGATGGCCTTGATATTCATAGTCCTCTTGAAGGAATCGTGGCTCTCCTTAAAGACCTTCGGCTTTGGCTTCTTCGTCTCTTCGGACTGGGACCCTGTAAGCGGCTCCTTCGGGGCACTGCCCGCTATCTGGGGCACGGTGGTCTCGTCCCTCATAGCCATAGTGATAGCCCTGCCGATAAGCCTCGGCATAGCGATATTCCTCACCGAGATGGCGCCAAAGCCGCTCAAGGGCCCGATAGGCACGGCCATAGAGCTTCTCGCCTCAATCCCGTCCATCATCTACGGGATGTGGGGGCTGTTTGTCTTCGCCCCGCTACTCTCCGATTATGTCGAGCCGTTTCTCGTCGACTACCTGGGTTTTATCCCGCTCTTCAGGGGCGCTCCGATGGGTATCGGGATGCTGCCGGCGGGTTTCATACTGGCCATCATGATAATACCGTTCATATCGTCCGTGGCCAGAGACATATTCCAGATGGTCCCGGCGATGATCAAGGAGTCCGGCTACGGGGTAGGGGCCACGAAGTGGGAGGTCATCAGCCGGGTCGTCATCCCGTATACTAAGTCAGGAATAATCGGGGCAGTCATACTCGGGCTCGGAAGGGCTCTTGGAGAGACGATGGCCGTTACCTTCGTCATCGGCAACTCGCATGAGATAAGTCTCGCGCTCCTGGACCCCGCGACATCCATCTCGGCCACCCTCGCCAACGAGTTCACCGAGGCCGTCGAGGAGATATACCTCTCAAGTCTCGTGGAACTCGGCCTGATACTCTTCGTCATAACCTTCGTCGTACTGGCGCTGGCCAAGCTCCTGATAAAAAAGACGGCGCTGGAGGGGGGCAGAAGATGAACCTCCACTACCTTAAGCGCAAGGCTGTAAACATGGCGGCGCTGGCGGCCTCGGCCTTCTCGGCCGCCTTCGGCATAGTATTTCTCTTCTGGATATTGAAGGATGTCATTACAATGGGGCTTCCCGCCATCGACCTCTCTTTCTTCACGCGGCTGCCGGCCCCTCCGGGCACCGAAGGCGGGGGGCTCGCCAACGCGATACTCGGCACCTTCACGATAACCGTCATCGCTACGGCCATAGGGGTGCCCGCCGGGATACTCGCCGGGACCTACCTCTCCGAGTACGGCAGGAAGAGCCACGTGGCCGATGTCGTAAGGTTCATCTCCGACATACTCGTAAGCGCGCCCTCGATAGTCGTCGGCGTCTTCGTCTACGCGCTCATCGTCAGGCCGTTCGGGGGTTTCTCGGCGATAGCCGGGGCCGTGGCCCTCGCCATAATCATGCTCCCGGTCGTCACAAGGACGGCCGAGGAGATGCTCAAGCTCGTGCCCAACGCCACGAGGGAGGCGGCCCTGGCCCTCGGGGCCCCGCACTGGAAGGTCACGGTCCTTGTCGTCTACAGGGGCGCCATAAGGGGGATAACTACCGGGGTCCTTCTGGCCGTGGCCAGGGTCTCGGGCGAGACCGCGCCGCTACTGTTCACCTCGTTTAACAACTCGTTCTGGAACTTCAAGCTCACGGAGCCCACGGCTACTCTGACGGTGACGATATTCAGCTACGCGATGGGCCCGTACGAGGACTGGCACGCAAAGGCATGGGGGGCGGCGCTCCTCATAACCTCGGTCGTGCTTCTGGTCAACATATTCGCGAGGGTCATACTCAGGGGGAGGTCCGCATAATGAGCGAGAAGATAATAATAAAGGGCCTGAACTTCTACTACAGCAACAAAAAGCAGGCCCTCATAAACGTCAACATACCGATAAAGGAGAAGGTCGTCACCGCCCTCATAGGCCCGTCCGGGTGCGGCAAGACCACCTTCCTAAGGTGCCTGAACAGGATGCACGACCTCTATCCGGGCAACCGCTACGAGGGAGAGATAATACTCGACGGCGAAAACATCCTTGAAAAGGGGCTGGACCTGATAAAACTGAGGAGCAAGGTCGGGATGGTCTTCCAGAAGCCGACTCCTTTCCCGATGTCGATACACGACAACATCGCCTTCGGCCTGAAGCTCATGGGCATAAGGAACAGGGGCGAGATAAACGGAAGGGTTGAAAAGGCGCTGAAGGACTCGGCGATATTCGAGGAGACCAAGGACAGGCTCCACGAATCCGCCCTTTCTCTTTCGGGAGGCCAGCAGCAGAGGCTCTGCATCGCCAGGGCCGTGGCCGTTGAGCCCGAGGTCATCCTCATGGACGAGCCCTGCTCGGCCCTGGACCCCGTGGCCACGGCCAAGATAGAGGACCTGATGACGGACCTGAAGCAGAACTACACGGTCGTCATAGTGACGCACAACATGCAGCAGGCCGCGAGGGTCTCGGAGTACACCGGGTTTTTCATGATGGGCGAGGTCGTCGAGTTCGACATAACGGAGAAGATATTCACGGCGCCCTCGAACAAGCTTACTGAAGATTACATAACCGGAAGGTTCGGATAGCCCGGCTGCTGTTTTTTAGCAGGTTGCGGAAAAACGCAATCTGCTAAGCAATCCATGGATGGATTGCCAAATTGCGAAACAAAAAAGTCGAGCAATTTGTGAGACCTGGACGAATTTACTTCGGCCAGGTCGCGGCTGAAAAAGCCATGGAAGGACTTTTTCAGCATCCTATCGGCCGCCTTTATGATAAGATGAGTCCTGTCCGGGTATCCGGCAGGTTTACGATATTAAAAAGCCAGTACGCCCAGGCGGGCATAAAGGAGAAATGGATAGATGACACGCGAGGCTTATCACAAGGCCCTCAATGAAGTCCAGGACGAGCTGCAGGCCATGGCTTCCATGGTGGCCGCCGCCATAAAGAACTCGATGGAGGCCCTGAAGTCACGGGACATCGAGGCTTCAAAACTCGTCGTCAAGAACGACATATATGTAAACAAGAAACGGTTTGACATCGAGGAGAAGTGCATACGCCTCATAGCCACGCAGCAGCCGATGGCCGTGGACTTAAGGACTCTGGCGGCGATAATAAATGTCATAACCGATCTTGAACGGATCGGCGACCACGCCGAGGGGATAGCCAAGATAAGCCTCGCCATCGGGGACGGGCCGCTCGTCAAACCCCTCATAGACATGCCGGTGATGGTCGACAAGGCGCTCTCGATGCTAAAGAGGTGCATGCAGGCCTTCATGGACAGGGACGCCGAGACCGCCAAGAAGATATGTGACGAGGACGACGAGGTCGATGCCTTCTACGACGCCATATATAACGAGCTCGTGCTTCTGATGGTCGAAAACCCGAAGATAATAAAGGACGCCACATACCTTATCTGGGCGGCCCACAACATCGAGCGCATAGCCGACAGGGTCACCAACATCGCCGAGCGGGTCGTCTACATGGTCACCGGGAAGATGGAAGAGATGAACGTCTCCAAGTACTGACGCGCCGCCTGGTTTTTCACCGTTTTACCGCACCTCCCCGTATTGCGGTCCGGGTCTTGGACCCGGACCCTTTTTTTGGGACCGAGGGGTTTTGAAGGAACGGAAATAAAGTCTCCCCGGGCTTAAAACCCCGGGGTTTTCAGAGAGTGAAAAATAAGGGAAAACAAAGGCATGATGAAGGCGGGCCCCTTGAGGGGCCCGCCTATTTTTTTCTCTGTATCCCAGGTCACTTTTTTACAGGCGAAGAAATGGAAAAATAGCCCGTGCATACTCCTTTGAGGGAGGGCGGACTTTAAGACCGGGGAAAGGAGAACTGGCGCATGATCTTCAAAAGGACTCTTTCATACAACCGCTCCGCGTCAATAGAGACCGCGGGAGAGGCCCGCACCAGGGGCAAGCTCAGGGTCGCGATCGCGGAGTACAAGAAGATACTGGCCGCAGACCCCGCCGACCACGCGGTCCACATGAAGATCGCCCCTCTCCTGGCCGAGGCCAAAAGCTACCCGGAGGCATGGAAGAGTTTCAGGGCCGCGGCCGAACGCTACGAAAAGGGCGGGTTTTTCAACAAGGCCGTCGGCGTATATACGCACGCGTCAAGGTGCATGCCAAAAGAGACTTACGCCTGGGAGGCCCTTTCCGGGCTGTATCTGTCGCAGGGGCTCAAGGCCGATGCCGTAAGCGTCCTTATGAAGGGGCATCTGAACTTCAGGGGGCGCAAACACCGGGACAAGGGCGTGAAGATGCTCAAAAACGCCTTTGACATACACCCGTGGGCGTTTGAGCCGACATACGCCCTGGCAGGGCTCCTTGCGAAGACCGGACGCAAAAAAGAGGCCCTGGTCCTCCTCGAAGGCCTTGCCGGAAAGAAGTCGGCCGAGAAGAGGAGAAAGGCCCTCCGGGCCGCCTTCACGATAAGCCCCGGTTTCTCCTATGCGTGGAGATGGCTCAAGGCTGCGGTCAAGAGGTAAGAACGCTTCGGCCTCTCCCTCCGTTAGGCGGATAAGATAAAAAATATCCAAAAAAGGCTTTTTTTAATGGTTTTTTCGCTTTAGGCCTTCAAGACCGGTTCTCATGGCACAGGTTTGCGATTATACTTAAGATGCTGCGGAAATCTGATATACTTTCAAGCACCGGCCCAGGCCGAAAAAATAAAGCACATAACAAGAGGTAGAGATGCGTAAAATACTGACAGGTCTGCTTTTGACGAGTTGCGTCTTTTTTGCCGCGTCTTTTGACGCCTCCGCCCAGCTGGGCTGGAAACTGAGCGCCTCGGCCGAATACGAGACGGGGACATACGGAAGCGGCGACCGTACCGACACATGGTATCTGCCTGTGACGCTCAAACGGTACCTGCCTGAAGGCGAGATGTCCTTTACCGTCCCGTACATCCGGCAGAAGAGCGGCCCGGAGGTCGTGAATGTCGGCGGGACGAGCGTCAGGACAAGAAAAGCCGCGGGCCCGGTCGCCACGAACAGCGGCCTCGGGGACATCATCCTCAAGGGGAGCTACTATGTCTTTAAAGAGGACTACAAGGAGGGCTTCGACCTCTCGGCCGTAGCCAGGATAAAGCTCCCGACGGCTGATGAGGATAAGGGGCTCGGCACAGGCGAGTTCGACGAGGGCGTGGGCCTCGAGTTCGCAAAACAGCTCGGGGCGGACTGGTCGGTCTTTATCGACGCCTATTACACATTGATAGGAGACCCAAAGGGGGTAGACCTCAAGAACAGGTTCTCGTTCGACGCCGGGGTGGCCGCCAGGCTCAACGCCACGCTTACGGCGAGCGTATTCTACTCCCAGAACTCGGCCCTTCTGGAAGACTCGACCGCGCAGAGGGAGATCTCGGCGGCCCTTGATTACGAGGCCGCAAAAGACATTCGCCTCTTCGGGGGAGCGAGCGTCGGGCTTACGGGTACGAGTCAGGACTACGGGATAAACGGCGGAGTGAGCGTAAGGTTCTAACCTCAAAAGGAGAAGTGCCAATGAAAAAGATATTCATGCTTTTAACCGCGTTACTCTTCGTCTTCTCTGTTTCAGCCGTTAAGGCTGCGGAGACAAAAAACGAAAAGAGGCTTGAGACGAAGGCCTCGGAGATCAACAGGATCGGCAGCGAAACCGGAGGGGAAAAGGCCGTTTTGGTCCGGCTTGAGAAGGAGTTCGGGGTGGATGAGGCGCGTATAAAAAGCCTGAGGGATCAAAAGCTCGGCTACGGCGAGGTCGCTATCACCCTCTCGCTCGCCAAGACCCTTCCGGGCGGCATCACTGACGAGAATGTAAACAAGATAATATCGATGCGCCAGGGGCCTCCCGTCACCGGCTGGGGCAAGGTAGCTCAGCAGCTCGGCGTGAAGCTCGGGCCCGTGGTAAGCGGGGTCGAGAAGGTAAGGTCCGAGACGCGTAAAGAGCTCAAGAAAACCGAGCGGAAAGAGAAGATGGAAAGGCGCGAAAAGGGAGAGAAGCCTGAAAAGATGGAACGCATGGAACGGCCGGAGAAGCCGGAACACCCCGAGACCCCCGGCCACGGACGCAGATAATAGAGACAAGACGGTTAAACTCAGGCGGGTCCGGTCGCAAGACCGGACCCGCCTTTTTTATTTTTAATTTTCTGAAAACTCCGGGGCTTTAAGGACAGGGAGGGTTCATAGGCCGGCGGCAGGATAAGCGTCTGCCGGGTTGCGGAAAAAGCCGCCGGCCGTCATTGCGAATTCTATGACCTTGTCAAGCATTACACAGGAGCGTTGGGTTCAGCGATTTAAAGTTTTTGATAAACGGCGTGCCGGACTGTAAGACGGCTGTTATTATCTTGAGCAGTCTATTTGCGATGTTGTTAA
>JACRCJ010000074.1 GCA_016219075.1 Deltaproteobacteria bacterium
GACGAACGGGTAAGGCTTATCATGGTCATCGGGGGCGCTGATACCGGAAAGACGACCCTTGTGGAGGGGCTGGCCGACTTCTTGTCAAACAGCTTTCCCACGGGCGTGGCGGACCTCGACATGGGGCAGTCTCACATAGGCCCTCCGGCGACCCTTGCCTGGGGCAGGGTCATCGGGGGGTTTACGAAGTGGCACGACATCATAATAGAGGACTTCTATTTCACGGGCGCCGTAAGCCCTCCGGGGAACCTCCTGCCGGCTGTAGTCGGGGCGAAGCATATAGTGGATAGGGCCTCGGCGGAGTGCGGCAAGCTCGTTATCGACACCACCGGGCTTATATACGGCCCGGCGGGGAGGGTCTTAAAGGAGTACAAGATAGAGCTATTGTCCCCGGATATGATACTCGCCCTCGAAAGAGAAGACGAGCTCAAAGGGATACTCAGCCATTTGAGGTTCAGGAAAAGGCCCGTGGTCAAAAGGCTTCGGGTCCCCAAAGAGGTAGCCTTGAAGAGCGCCGCCTTGAGGTCCGACTACAGGGGCTTGAAGTTCAGGGAGTACTTCAGGGGGAGCCGTACCGTGGAGGTGTCGTCCAAAGACACCGGGATACGGTTCACAAGGGAGGCGGACGCCAAAGACCTTGTCGGAAGGATAGTGTCGTTCAGGGACGAGGAGAAAAAAGACCTGGCCCTCGGTATAATAGAGGGGGCCGAGGCGGGCGAAGGCTGGTATCTTGTGAGGACCCCGCTTGGCGTTGGGTCGAGGTTCACTACGCTCGTCGTCGGAACGGCGTTTGCGACCCTGTAGGGAGGGCCTTACGCCACCGAAAAAAGTGTGCTATCCTGAACTTCCTGCCGGGGTTGCCGAAGAAGTTTTTAAGAGATATCAAACCCAGGGGTTTATCCGTGGCGAGTGCCGGTACAGATGAAAATCCTTGATACCCTGAAAAAATCCCCGTTCTTCGGGCGCTTCCCGTTTAACCTTGAGCTCTTGAGGTATCTGGGCCCCGGTTTTCTCGTCACGGTCGGGTTCATAGACCCGGGCAACTGGGCTACCAACATCGCCGGGGGGAGCGAGTTCAACTACTCGCTCCTGTGGGTCATAACGCTTTCGACCCTGATGCTGATATTCCTCCAGCACATGTCGGCGCACCTGGGGATAGTCACCGGGAGCTGTCTGCCGGTGTCGTGCAGGATGTGGTTCCCGAAGTGGGCCAACTACCTCTTCGGCGGCTCGATAGTCATCGCCTGCGTGGCGACGGCGCTGGCCGAGTTCCTCGGGGCCGCCATAGGGATCACGATCCTCCTGGGGATACCGCTTTCAGTCTCGGTGCTCATCGCCTCCGTTGCCATACTCACCCTTGTGACCGTCCAGAAGTACGACTCGATAGAGCACCTGATAATCGCCTTCGTATCGATAATCGGGTTCTGCTACCTACTGGAGCTCTTCCTGGTAAAGCCCGACTGGGGCGCCGCCCTCGAGGCCGCGGTGGTGCCGAGGCTCGACTCTTCCGCGATATTCATAGCCATGGGCATGCTCGGCGCGGTCGTTATGCCGCACAACATCTATCTCCACTCCGAGGTCATACAGAGGAGGAACTGGTCGGCGGCCACGAACGAGCGCAAAAGACAACTCTTACGCTACGAGTTCCTCGACACGCTTCTGGCGATGGGCGCGGGCTGGGTGATAAACAGCGCCATGGTCATCGTGGCGGCGGCGGTCTTTTTCAGGCACGGCGTGCTTGTGAGCGACGTGGCGCAGGCTTCCGAGACCCTTAGGCCTCTGGCCGGGGAGCTCGCGAACCTATTGTTCGGAGTAGCGCTTCTTTGCGCCGGGGTCTCCTCGTCAATAACGGCGTGTCTGGCCGGGGGGACGGTATTTACCGGGTTTCTCGGCAAGGAGATAGACCCGCAAAAGACATGGTTCCGCCTCGGGGTCCTTTTGACCGCCGTCCCGGCCATACTCCTTATATTCGTGATATCCGATTCGTACAAAGCGCTTATCTGGAGCCAGGTAGTGCTTTCGATCCAGCTCCCGCTGACGATAGTCCCCCTCATAATACTCACGCGGAGCCGCAAGGTCATGGGCGAGTACGCGAACGGGCGGTTTGAAAACCTCTTCATGTATATCTGCGGCGGGATCGTCATCACGCTGAACATCCTTTTGCTGCTGAGTTTCTTCGGGGTGAAGTTCTGAAGAAGATGTGTTAACCTGTGATTTTTGCTACAGGGAATCCCGCGTGTCAGGAGGGTTTTTATTCAGCAGGCTGGTAATAGATACGCGGGCAATAGTTGTTCCCTGTTTTACGGGAGGATTTTTGTTTAAAATAGCCCTTCTTGTTTTTTTGTCGGCCTTCCTGCCTTTTGACGCGTACGGTCGGGATAAGGTCCTTAATATCCTGTATACCGGCGCAATCAAAGGAGAGCTCGAGCCGTGCGGATGCTCGCCAAAGACCGACTCCGGGGGGCTCGCAAGGCTCTCAGGCTATATCTCCGCCAACAGAGCGGATTTGGAACCTTATGTCCTGTTGGACGCAGGCAACTCAACGGGCGAGGATACCCCGCAGGGAAGGTTGAAAACTGAGGCTGTGCTTAAGTCCTTCGCCGTTATCGGTTATGACGCCGTTGCATTTTTTAAGGACGACAATCGATTGCTCGAAAGCTTTTTCTCTCCGCTTATTGAGAAATCCGGAACTCCGGCTGTCTCGGAGAGCGCCCCTTATCCCGGTTCTATCCCGGTTGAGGACGGTTCTTTTAAGATAAATATAAGCGCAGACCCGAAAGGTTATAATAAGGGCCGGCTGAATATCCTCCTTACCGACAGGCCGCTGTCCGAAGCCGGATCCATCAGAGGATGGGAAGTTATTGTGACATCCTCAGGCGAGCTTCTCGAAGAACCGGTAAGGACCAACGGAACGATTATCGTCTCAGGCTACGCGAAAGGCAAAATGCTTGGCGTGCTGACTCTTCAGATGGACAGCGAAGAGAGAATAGCCGGTTTTACTCACAGATGGCAGCCCCTCGGCAAGGAAATAAAAGAGGACATGAATGTTCGTAATGTATTAAATGAATATGACGCAAAGGTGGCCGCTCTTTTAAAGGATGAGGAAAGGAAGGTCATTTCCAACGGCCCGTATCTCGGATATTCAAGCTGCGCGGAGTGCCACCCGCCTTTCCTTGAGAGCTGGAAAAGGACCAGGCATGCGGGCGCGTTCAGGTCGCTGGAGGATGCCGGTAAGTCCAGGGACCCGGAGTGCGTTAAGTGCCATTCAACGGGTTACGGAGAGGAAGGCGGTTTTTACAGCGCCACCTCCACCCCGGGGCTTGCAAATGTACAATGCGAGCAGTGCCACGGCCCGGGAAGAGGGCATCTCTCCGATTACGCCGTACCCATGAGTCCGGTCGGGGAATCAGTCTGCCTGAGATGCCATACCGGGGAAAATAGCCCTGACTTCGATTTCAAAACCTATCTGGAAAAGATTAAACATTAAGAAGGAGGAATACTGTGCGTTTTAAAATATTGCTCTCTGTTCTGGTTCTGTTTATCCTTCTGCCGCTATCGGCTTTTGCCGCCGGGAACGAGTCTGTAAAGGGCGCATTCTCCCGCGTCCCCGATCAACGGTTCAATTATGACGGTAAGACCGTAGAGGTGATAGAGTTTCTGAGTTTCTATTGCGACCACTGCTATGCCTTCGAGAAATCAATCCCCGTGATCAAGGGGAATTTCCCGAAAAAGATAAAATGGACGATAGTCCCGCTCTACTGGGGAGAGGGCTCCTCAAAGCCGGGGGAGGCATATTTTCTTGCCGTAGACGCAGGCAAGGGCGAACAGATGAAGAAGGCCCTCTTTCGCGCCAATTTCATGGAAAAGAGAGATATAGGAGATGTGAAAGTCCTGGACTCCCTGGCGGTCGAGGCGGGTCTCGGTTTTGATTTCAGTCATAGATTAAGGACAGGAGAAAAGGCCGGAGAGGTACGGAAAGCGCTTGAGCTGGCCGGTATCTACAAAATAGAAGAGACCCCTACCGTTGTCATTGCGGGGAATATAATGACGAATCCTCACGCGTCCGGCCACAATATGGACGCCTTCAGGGATAATGTCATTGCCATACTGAAGAGTATAATCGAGCAGGGTAAAGTGAAGTGACCGCTTTTTTATTCTCCGTAGGGTCTAATACCCCGCAGCTTGCTGCGCAATACATTAGGCCTTTTTGCGCGCTGGCGCGCGCCTCGGGGCTATTGCTCCTCTCGCTGTCAAGCTCGCGCGCAATAAATACAGAGGCTTGCTTGCTCGCTTTCCTTTATGCTCGCTATGCAATGCCCCTGGTGTTTTGTTAAAACAATACGAAAGACAGTATTCACGATAGAATTGGTTGTTTTTAGATACCCTGGAGCTTGCTCCGGGGAGGTTTATCCCTATGGGCAGCGGTGTGATAAAATCAGTAAACTCAATTGAACTCCATGGGATCACTGGCAAACTTTCAAGTGGCTGATTTCTGCCGTAAAAAGGGAAACCAGACGCAAAATCAAGGAGGTAATGGTTTAATCCCCTGTCGGGGTTTAATTCCCCGCGGCTTGCCGCGTAGGCTGACTAACGATATTTCCTTCGAATACCCCGCTGCTTGCGGCGGGGTAGTTTATTAACCGAAACTTTTTTCTGTGTTACCGCCGTGTGACAGCTTTGAGCTTCCCACCGGTCTTAATGTCCCAATCTCTTAATCACTATCGATTGCCTGTTGAAATTTTGTATTCTGCGTTTGGTTCTAACGGGTTCAGGTTACAAACCTGAACCCGCGAGCAATCCACGGACGGCGGTTGAGAAAGCCATGGGGGGACTTTTTCAACATCCTGCTGAAGGCCTAACCGTATTTGAAGAAACCTTCCCTGGTCTTTCTTCCGAGCTTGCCTTCTTTTACCAGTTTCTCTATCGTAGGCGAGGGCTTGTACTTCTCGTCTTTAAGCTCCCCGTAGAGGTACTTCATCACGCTTAGCGCTATGTCGAGGCCGATAAAGTCCGCCAGCTCAAACGGCCCCATCGGGTGCTGCACCCCGTATTTCATTACCGCGTCTATGTCTTCCTTCGTGGCCACGCCGCTGTCTAAAAGCCTTATCGCCTCTCCGATGAGCGCGAAGAGAAGCCTGTTGGAGACAAACCCGGGGGTGTCGTTTATGACGATGGGTTCCTTTTCCATCTCCCTGGCGAGCCACCCGACGGCAGAGACCGTCTCTTCGGAAGTCTTCTTCCCCTTTACGATCTCTATGAGCTTTATGACCTTCGGCGGGTTCATGAAGTGCATCCCTATGAAGCGTGACGGGCCAAAGACGGCCTGGCTGAGTTCGTTGATCGAGATGGAAGAAGTGTTCGTGGCGATTATCGCGCTCCTTGAGCATATGCGGCTCAGTTTGCGGAGAATCTCTTTTTTTACCTCCGGGTCCTCGAAGACCGTCTCTATCACGAGGTCCGCCTCCCTGACATCTTCCAGCGCCGTGGAGGTCCTTATGCGGCCTTCGACCTGTTCCCAGAGGTGCGGGTCCGTGTGCGCCCTTATGTTCACGAGCGCTTGTCCAAGCGCCGAGTCGTCGGTGTCCACCAGGACTACGGCGTAGTCATATAACGCGAAGAGCTGCGCTATGCCGGAGCCCATCGTGCCGGCGCCCACGACGCCGACTTTTTTTATCTCATTTTGCGCCATACTCCTCCAATGGTATCGGCTACGATACCTTCTCAAAGACAGGGCCGCTCTCCTCCATCCTCACATAACCCATGGCCGCCGCCGGGTCGTGTTCGAAGACCAGGAGCCAGCGTTCTTTGGCCGCCCGTTCGAGTATCTCCTTTTTCGCCCTGAGCGTCTCAAGGGGAAAAAGGTCGTAGCCCATGATAAAAGGGTACCTGAGGTGCGCCACGGTCGGCACTATGTCGCTCAGGTAGACGGCCGTTTCGGCGCCGGATGTCACTCTTACGAGCTGGATGTCCCTGTTGTGCCCGGAGGTCCTGAATACAGAGACCCCTTTTACCACTTCCTTATCTCCATCGACAAGCTCGAAGAGCCCGTCTTTCATCACGGGGAGAAAATCCTCCTGCCTGTAGCTTGCGCGCGTCCGTTCGTTCGGGGCGTTGGCCGCCTCCCATTCGCCCCTCTGGACGATGTGGCGCGCTTTCGGGAAGGCGGGCCTTAGAACCCCGCCTTCGTCGATGAAGGTATTCCCCCCGGCGTGGTCGAAGTGCAGGTGGGTGTTTATGACGACCGTTATGTCATCGGGTGTAAGCCCCACAGCCGCCAAAGACCCCTTAAGCGTAGAGGTCCTGTCTATGGCGTAGATGGACCTGAACTTCTCATCCCCCTTGCCGCTTATGCCGGTGTCCACGAGGATGTTCTCGGCGCCGGTCCGTATAAGAAGGGGGTTGATGCCGAGC
>JACRCJ010000075.1 GCA_016219075.1 Deltaproteobacteria bacterium
GAAATGCTCCCCGTTAACACTCCCCCACAGAAGCGCCTACCCTCCGGGAAAGATTCACCCTTTTGAGTTATGTTTGCTTAACAGTTATGTCATCCTCCAACTGTGTAACAAAAGCGCGGTAAGCAGGCGTACAGTTGCTTGCACTCACCATAAATAATATACAAGGGTGGGCTGCGCCCACCTTAAAAGGCGCCAGGGTCAAGGATTACCCTTCCCGCTTCCCGTTGCATCGGAAGAGCGCAGCCCTCACATCAAGGGAGGGGAGGGGCTGGCGTACGGGTGCTGGCGCACGGCTGATTTGAAAGACTACTTTTCAGTCTTGTCTTACAAAAACCCAAGCGGGGCGTACGGGTACCGGCGTACGGCTAGTTAGATATCCTTATACCCGTCAACGGGCCTGTGCCGGGTCGACTCATTTAAAATTGGACACCGCACGGTGGGGCGCGAGCGGGGAAGAGGCAAGCGCAGCGGTTAAGCGGGCTCTTCTCCGGGGCCGGAGAGGAAGGAAGCGGCCAGAACCCTGCCCCCAGGAAACGCCCGGCAGGGCGTAAAAAGCTCTTTGGCAAAGGGCCAGTTTTTCACCCTCCCCGCTTCCCGTTGCATCGGAAGAGCGCAACGGGAGCCCGCCCTCCCATCAAGGGAGGGGAGGGGCTGGCGTACGGGTGCTGGCGCACGGCGGGCTTGAAGGCGTAACAAATTACTGTAAAGGCTGCCTGTGGCAAAAGTCCGTTTCAGGAATTGCCCACCGCACGGTGCTGGCGTGCGGCGGGTTAAAAGACAATAACGCTTCTCTGAATTTCAGGTTTTGTTTTTCCAAACCCGGCGGGGCGTAGGGTGAGGTGCTGGCGCACGGCTGATTTGAAAGACCACTTTTCAGTCTTGTCTTACAAAAACCCGAGCTTGGCGTAGGGTGAGGGTACTGGCGTACGGCGGGTTTGAAGGCGTAGCGATTTAGGATAGGGGCCGTTTGCGGCAGTCGGTCAGTTTTAGGAATTGCCGACCGCACGGTCCTGGCGTACGGGTACCGGCGTACGGCTAATTAGATAGCCTTATACCATCCAACGAGCCTGTGCCGGGTAGACTCATTTAAAATTGGACACCGCACGGTGGGGCGCGAGCCGGGAGGAAAGTAAGCGCAGCGGTTAAGCGGGCTCTTCTCCGGGGCCGGGGAGGCGGAAAGGCCGGAACCCTGCCCCCGGGAACCGCCGGGCATGGCGGGTGTGTGGCGCACGGCAAATTTAAAAGACAACCTTTAAACTATCAGGGGAAGGGTTCCGCACCTGAACCGGCGGAAGATCGGACAAACCCCCGCCGTTAGCGGCCGGGCTCATCTCTGCCGGAAAAACTAAAACCCCCGCTCAGAGAGCGGGGGTTTTAGTAGCATCGGAGGAGGGACCTTAAAGATCCGCTGAGGTCTTAAGCGACCCTGTTGGCAAGGATGCCCAGGAACCTGTTCACGAAATTCTGTCTCGGGAGAAACGCCACCACGGGTCTGCGCCTGACGCCGAGCACCTTTATTTCCTGTCTGAGGGCGTTGTGAGAACCGTCGTATTTAAGACCTTTCCTGAAGGCCTTGATCGCGACCGACTTCTGACCGTTAAGAAGGAATATCCTTCCGAGGTTGAGGTAAATATCAGGGTTATAAAACTCCTTTTCCGCGGCCATAAGGCACAACGATATCGCCTTGTCGTAGTTCCCTTCGACATTGGCGAGACTTACCGCGTAATAAGACATGGCGGTAGGATGCTGGGTGAAGCAGAGGTCGTCGTCAAAGACTTTAAGAGCCTCGAAAAATCTGCCCTCCCTCGCAAGGCTCATGCCCTTTTCCACCATCTCGTTCAATTCCATATTCTACCTCCTGCTTGAATTGTTGACCTTTCAGTCCTAATGAGAAAAATGTTGCAGACCGCTAACCGTGCTCTTTCAGGCAGCTAACCGATCTTTGAGTCCATTATACAGAGGGGTAGTTTTTTTTAATGTAACCGGAGTCACTGTACGGAAGATGCGAGGGGGTGAAAAAGGGCTTCGTGGACTGGTAAAATAACAAAAAATGTTCAAATAATCCAAGGCCTTACTGGAGCCTCAGGCCGGTCTCGACCACAGCGTTCTCGGCCCCGTACTTAACCGACAAGGCCCCGTTTTCCGCCACGATGAATGCCACCTCGACTGGGGAGTCCACGGGCTTCTTAAACTGCAGCGTTACGGTCTTCAAGGCGTTTAGGGTGACGGTAGCGGGGCTGGCAAGCTCCTGTTTTATAAACTCTATCCCCCCCTCCGTGACCCACCTTCTCGTAAGAAGGCTTTCGGGGACCTCGAAGAGCTCAAGCGACATCTCGCTCTGGAGATTGAGCTTTCTGGCGGGCCTTATGCTGAAGGTCTTCTCAAGCGGCAGTATCTCCCCCTTCTCAAGGACTATCGAGTAGGAGTGCGGGACATCCTTGTCGGCGGACGCGTACTTAAGGGCGTAGGCCATCCCCAGGTGCCTGTCCGTTATGTCGCGCGTGCCGTACAGGGCCGCCCCGAGCCCCACGGCAGTAAGCGGGCTGTGGTCGTATACGAGGTTTTTGTTCCTCAGGTCCGGGAATATGTAGGCGATCTTGTCCTTGAAGGAGGGTATCTGCGATGAGCCCCCGGTCAAAAGGACCGCCTCGATCCTGTCTTTCCTTACCCCGACCTTCTCGGCCCTCTTGAGCACATACGACACCGACCTGTCTATGAACCTGTAGAAGTCGTGCCTGTCGAGGACCTCCTCGAACTCCTCTCTGGTGACCCTGCCGACCTCGCGGCCGTCCCATACGAACGGGGCATCCTCTCTCTTCGAGAGCTCTATCTTGATATCCTCGGCAACGGCCAGTAGCCTGTAGGTCTTGTCCTCCGGGAGGCCCGCCCGTTTCGCGAGGTGTTCGGACAACCAGATGTCTATGTCGCGGCCGCCGAGAATCTGCGACCTCTCGGGCTTGGCCACTATGTGCACCTCGTTGAGGTTGAGCCTCACTATCATGGTATTGAGGGTAGACCCTCCGAAGTCCACGACCATTATGACCTTGTCCCTCTCCGAAGCGACCTGGTACCCGACGGCGGCGGCCAGCGGCTCTTCTATGAACTCGGTCCTTGTGCCTTTGGCGGTCTTCTCGACTATCCCCTTCATCACATTTCTGTAGTCGGCGTAGCCCACCGGGACCGTGATGTAGAGGACGTCGGTGATGCTTTTAGGCAGGATGGAGAACCACCCGGCGCCCGATGCCGTAGTCTTTTTGAGGTGCTGGTAGAGTATCCTGAAGAACCTCTCCATCTGCTCTTTGCCCCTGGGGTTGCCCTCCAGAAGGAGCTGTTTGATGTTTACGCAGGGGTTCTCTTCGGTAACGCACGCCCCGATGGTGTTCGTCTCGGCACTCAGTATCGTCGGCACCGTCGAGACCCTGTCGTAGTTCCTTGATATCTCACTCATGGCGACGAAGTCCGGGGCGGCATCCCCTTTCTTCCTCATCACGACGGTATTGGTCGCCCCGAGGTCGATGGCGACGCATTCGAGCTTCTCGCTCTCTTTCCTGTGTATGTAGTGGCCCTGCTCCTCCGGGAAGAACTCGCTTACGAAGACCGGCCTTTCGACCTCCCTGCCGTGGAACCTGTCTTTAAGCGTTTCGAGGTGCTCAACGACCTTCTTGACCGCGTTACGGAGGCCCTTTGGCTGGACCCATACATGGGTATACGGTTTGAGCGTCTCGATGAAACGGGTGTCGTTGAGCCTCACGCCGAACTCATTCAGTTCCCTGGCGAGTATGCCCGCATACTTCTCGCGCGAGAACCTCTTTTTCTTCGACTCCTTTATCCCGAGCTCCTCGGCCGAGAGGATGAAGTCAACGACATCGGTGACCTCTATGTCGTCCATCCACCTCTTCACGGTAAAAAACGCGAGCGCCTCAGCCACTATCTCCTGAAGGAGCGGGAAAAAGTCCGTGGTCTTGGGGATGGCCTGGACCATCTCTATTATGGCGTGCTGCCTGGCGAACGGGTCTTTTAGCTCCCCGGAGGCCTTCGAGGCGTCGATGACCGTCTGCTTGAAGAGGTCGTAGAACTCCTCGGTCTTCGGCAACTCCCCGGCTATGGCCAGGAGCGCGTACTTCCTGTAGTACGGCTCCGCGATCGTGTTGGCGGCGTCTATCGCCGTCTGTATGGCCTCCCTGTATACGGCGAGGAAGGGGCCGTCCCTGGGGGCAATCTTGGCGATGCCCAGGAGAGTATATCTCCTGTAAAAGGCGTAATCCGAAGACTTGGGGAGTTCTCTCGCCACGGCCTCAAGAGAGGGCTTGAAAAATCGCGGCCTGTCGGGAAGGTTCAGTACAAGCCTCCAGGCAAGCACGCGCAGATCGAGGAACTCGCTGGTCCTCGGCAGTTCATTGGCGAGCCTCAATAGCTCGGTGGTCCTGTGGTGCGCCTCCTCAAGGGAGTCGGCGGCCACGACGGCGGCCTCCATAGCCCTGGCGTAGAGCTGGTGGAAGGCTGTTGTGAAGGGGACCTCTTTTACGAAGTCGAGCGTGGCTATCCTTTTGTCGGCCGGGTCTTCTATCCTGTCTATGAGCTCGAAGCCGAGCTTGAAGAACTCGATGTTGTCAATGGTCTTGGGGATCTGTCTGGCGGCGGTTATTATTATGCCCCTCATGGCAGACTGGTCCGCCGAGGAGCGAAGCGCCAGAAGGGAATCCGATAGCTGTTTTACCTTGTTCATGTCCTTTATATTCTTACGGTATTGAAACCCGGGAAGAACGCTCCCCGAAAATTTTATTCCCTCTTAGGGCTTAATACCCCTTTAGCTTGCTGCGTTCTGCAAAAGGCCTTTTTGCGCGCTGGTCGCGCGCCTCGGGGCTATTGCTCTTCGCTTGCAATCTCGCTCGCAATAAATACTGAGGCTTGCTCGCTCGCTTTCCTTTAGGCTCGCTACGCAATGGACCTGGTGTTTTGTTAAAAACAATACAAAACATCTAATAACTGGCTTATTTTCAGATACCCCGGAAGAATTGCTCCGGGGTGGTTTATTCGTTAACGGCCTTCGGGGTGACCTTGCCGAACCCGGTCTCCGTGATGACCCCGTCTTTACTTATCAATATCTCCACCCTGCCGGGCATGTAGAACTCATCCGCCCCGTACCGGCCGGTCAGAAGATGTATCCTCTGGTTTGTCGACCCCCTGGCAAGAAGCGTCGTCTCTTTTCGTCCTTCCTCATAAGGGCCGTCTATAAGGACATCTATGAGGGACAGACACCCTTTGCGGACTTCGTCCCTTTGAAGCTCCTCGATAGTAAACCCGGTGTAGACTACCGTCGAAAGCCCCCTCCCTCTGGCCTCCCTTAGAAGGTCTGATAACCCCTCGGGCTGCATGAAGGGCTCCCCGCCGCTTACGGTTATCCCCTCGGCCCCGGGAGTAAGGAACCTCTCGAAGACCTCTTGGGCCGAATAGAGGTCTTTTTTATCGAACGAATGGGTCTCCGGGTTAAAGCACCCATCGCAGCCCCTGGCGCAGCCCTGGAAGAATACTACGAGCCTTGCTCCGGGCCCGTTTACGGCCGAAAGGGGTATAACGGCGTGTATGTTTATCTGTTTTTTCATTGTCAGCCGGTCAAACGCCCTGAAGGCAAAAAAAAGAGGGGACAGCCGGAAAAGAGGTCTTATTCGGTCTCTATCTTTACCTTTATCTCCCTGTCTAACTCGTCTTTTTCAATGAAGCTCTCGACCTTGCCGAGGTTTTTGGTCAGATGCGCGGCGACCTCTTTACAGTCATTATAGACGCTCGAGTCTATCTCGACCTTGCCTTCCCTGGTTATCCTTATCCTTATCTGCCTGTCCATATCGGGCTCCTTAAAAGGGGTGTCTTTAACGGGTGCTTTGGGGGCCGGTGAGGATCAGCCCTTCAGAAGTATCCGTATCTCTCCCTCGGTCTCCGTCTCCGCGGCTATCTCGAAGTCGAGAGGGATATTGTCCTTTATGGACTCGTACGCGTAGAACTGCTTCAATCTGTTTGAGAACCTGTTCACGACCCTGTTGTCCCCGCCTATCTCGTAGTTCCCGGTCTTCTCTTTCGCGATTGAGAGGATGTCGCCGTCCTGGTCGACCTCTATCGACTCTTTCCGTTCGTTATGCACGAACTCTTTCAACTCCCCGCGCCTCTTCATCTCCGCCAGGGCGCAAAGGATGTACTTCTTGCTGGAAAGCTCGGTCTTGATGACGGTGTAGAAAGACATCTTACCCCTCCTTAGGTTATAGGGTGTTCGCGGAAGAACCTGTTTATGCTGTCCTCGTTCATTAACACATCCGTTGCGAGCCTGTCAACGAGCGCATGGACCACGGTCTTGTTCCTGGATATCACCTCTCCGGTCTTCTCCTTGGCCCCGTCGAGGATCCTCTGGATGTCGTCGAGGACTTCGCTGCCGGAGGTGAGGGCGAACTCCTGAAGGACTACGAGGCTTTTGTTCCTCATTATCTCGCCGAACCCGTACTCCACCACCATCTTCCTGGCTATGCCAGTAGCCTGAATGAGGTCGTGTGAGGCCCCGACGGTCTTTGAATCCGCGCCGATTATCTCGTCCTCGGCGACCATCCCGCCGAGTATGACGCCTATCTCCTTTTCGAGGTCCCTCTTGGTGAAAGTGGTCCTTATCGCCTCGTCCAGAGGGATGTAGGCGCTGTAGTTCTTGTAGTTGTCCACGCTTACGAAGGCCGGGGCCTTCCCGAAGTGGAGCTTCATCATGACGCAGTGCCCGGCCTCGTGTATGGCGATGTTCCTCTTCTCGGCGTCCGAGAGCATCTCGGCCCTCTGGAGGAAGAGCGATTTACTGGCGGGCCGCGCCCTCTGGTGGCTCCACACCCTTAGCTCCTCGATCTCTTCTTTCTTCAAAACCGAAAGAGGAGTGATGTGCCTGATGGAGTTAAGCAGGGAATCCTGCGAGACCTCAAGTGAGAGAAGACCGTCTATCCTGGCGTCCACGGCCTTTGAGTCTTCGCCCTCATGAAGCTTGTTGAAGGTAGAGACGACGGCGTCTTTTACCGCCTGCTCTATCTCGGCGCCGGTATATCCCTGGCTGTTTTGCGCGAGCTCGCGGAGATCCAGCCTGTTTGTGTTCTGGACCTTCCTTTCAAGGTGTATCCTGAATATCTCTTCCCTCTCCTCGGCGCTCGGAAGATCTACGAAAAAGACCTCGTCGTACCTGCCTTTCCTCCAGAGCTCAGGAGGGAGGTTCTTGGGCTCGTTAGCGGTCGATATCACGAAGACCGGGTGCTGTTTCTCCTGAAGCCATGTGATGAAGGTACCGAATACCCGCAGCTGCGTTCCCGAGTCGCCCTGGTAGCCGCCGATCCCGCCGAAGGCCTTGTCTATCTCGTCGATCCAGAGTATGCAGGGGCTTACGGCCTCGGCGAGCTGGATGCACCTTCTGATGTTCTTCTCGGACTCGCCGACCGTTGAGCCGAATACCCTGCCGACATCCATCCTTAGAAGCGGCAGGTTCCAGATCCCGGCCAGGGCCTTGCAGCAGAGCGATTTGCCGCTTCCGGGCACGCCTATGAGGAGAAGCCCCTTGGGGACATCGAGCCCGAGGGTTTCTATCTTGTCCCTGCTTAAGCGGAAGACATGCTCCCTCTCGATAAACCACTTCTTTATCTCGCTCAACCCCCCGATGTGCTCGATAGTCTCCTTGTGGGGGTAGTAGTCGAGTATCTTCTGTTTTTTGATTATCTGCTGCTTCTCGTCCTGTATGTACGAGATGCAGTCCTCGTTAAGAGAGCCGTTATTGAGGCTTATCGCCTTTCTTATGACCCTCTTGATGTTGTCCATGGAGAGCCCCTGCAGGGACTTGTAAAGGATGGCGCGCGTGGAGGCGTGCCACTTCTCCGGGATCAGGTGCCCGTAGGTCTTTGAGACCATCTCGGCTATCTCGTCGTAGTCCGGCAGCGACAGCTCAAGAACGACTATGTCCTCTTCGAGCTCCGGCGGGATCTCGCTCAATGTTGGCGAAAGTATGCAGATTGTGTTCAGGGCGTGGCTTTCGTCGATAGTGGTGGGCAGGTCCCTGAACTTTCTTAAAAACTCGTGGGAATTGAAGTAGTTGGCTATGTCCTTGAGGAGAAACAGGTTGTTGGCCTCCTCGCTCTTTGTTATCTTCTCCTCGATGGTGGAGAGTATCTTTTCTCTACCCATCAGCTCCCTCTTTTTCTTCTCTCCCCCGTACAACCCCCTGGAGACCGACCACGACCAGTATGTGAACTTCATGGATTCGGAGAGGTTCTCCATTATCTTTTCTACCCGGCGTTCCTCAAATGAAACGAGCCAAAGTATGGGATACCTTGCCTCGATGTGTATCCTTATCTCCTGTTCAAAGTCTCTTGTATTCATAAAACCCCTTTTACTTCAATCATACCATATATTAACACATATTACCCGCCTACTTAAAGGGCAAAAATGTAAAAAACATCACCATCACCGGCGGATACGGCAGCCGGGTAATGATCACGCCTCTTATAGGGTTTAAACCGGGTTTTACCACCGTTCAAGACAAAATCCAATAAAAAAAGCGGCCAAGCCGGGCCTGTGCCCGGCAGGCGGGTTTCGCCAAGTATGAGGTTGACTCGGATTTCAAGATACTTTATAGTCTATCTTTTGACCGGGCAACCGAGCCGGTACCGGAGGGCCGATGGAACTGCTGCAGAGCTTTATCGAGATATTTCTGCACCTCGACAAACACATAGACACCGTCGTACGGAACTACGGGGTATGGACATACCTCATACTTTTCCTGATAATATTCTGCGAGACAGGGCTCGTGGTCGCTCCGATACTGCCGGGGGATTCTCTTCTTTTCGTCGTCGGGGCAGTTGCGGCCCTCGGCTCGCTCGACCTGTGGCTGCTGTTCGCGCTTCTGAGCGTGGCGGCGGTCCTCGGAGACACGGTCAACTACGGGATCGGCCACTACATAGGGCCGCGGGTCTTTTTGAAGACGGGTAGCAGGATATTCAAAAAGGAGTACCTCGACCGTACTCACGCCTTTTATGAAAAATACGGCGGCAAGACCATAATACTGGCGCGCTTCCTCCCCATCGTTCGCACCTTCGCCCCGTTTGTGGCCGGAGTCGGGGCGATGTCTTACTCACGCTTCATCGTATATAATGTCGTCGGCGGGCTCTGCTGGATATCGCTCTTCCTATTCGGCGGCTACCTCTTCGGCAACATCCCGGCCGTAAAACAATACTTCTCGCTGTTCATCATAGCTATCATCATTATCTCGATATTGCCCGGGATAATCGAGTTCATACGGTACAGGAGGCGGGAGTCGTAAAAACGGCGGCCATTGTGTCTCACCGGGACTGGTCCGGGATAAACTGAAATTAAAAAAGGGCGCCCTTTTTAAAGGGCGCCCTTTCATTTATTGCTCCGTTGGATATATTTACGCGGCGTACATCAACACCCCGAAGAGAACGGCCACAAGGTTTATGACCTTGATCATCGGGTTTATGCCTGGGCCCGCGGTGTCCTTGTACGGGTCCCCGACGGTGTCTCCGGTCACGGCCGCCTGATGCGCGGGTTTGTGCTTGCCGCCGTGGCGGCCTCCCTCGATATACTTCTTGGCGTTATCCCAGGCTGCTCCGCCCGAGGTCATCTTGATAGCCACGAAAAGCCCGGTGACAATGGCGCCGACGAGGACGCCTCCGAGGGCCTTGGGCCCAAGGACCAGGCCCACGATGATGGGGGCGAGGACCGGTATGAGTGACGGGACGATCATCTTCTGTATCGCCGCCGAGGTGACGATATCGACGCACCTGCCGTACTCCGGCTTGCCGCTTCCGTCCATGATCCCCTTTATCTCCCTGAACTGCCTTCTTACCTCCTCGACGATGGCTCCTGCGGCGTTACCTACGGCCTTCAGGAGTAAAG
Organism: Deltaproteobacteria bacterium; assembly: GCA_016219075.1. Taxonomy (GTDB): domain Bacteria; phylum Desulfobacterota; class GWC2-55-46; order GWC2-55-46; family GWC2-55-46; genus JACRCH01. The sequence goes on from JACRCJ010000075.1 coordinate 9,919, forward strand.
ATGCGAAGTAGAACGGGAGCATGCCGCCTATGAAGAGCCCCACGAGCACCAGAGGGTCGGAGAGGTCGAATATCATCGGCACCCCGCCGGTCGATACCGAACGGGTATACTCCGCGAAAAGGACTATGGCGGCAAGGGCCGCCGAGCCTATGGCGTAGCCCTTGGTAACGGCCTTTGTGGTGTTCCCTACGGCGTCAAGCGGGTCTGTCACGCCCCTTACGGCGCTTCCCATGTTCGCCATCTCGGCGATGCCGCCGGCGTTGTCCGTTATGGGGCCGAAGGCGTCTATGGCCACTACGATACCAGACATCGTGAGCATCGCCTCGGCCGCGACGGCTACTCCGTAGAGGCCGGCGAGATAAAAACTTGCGAGTATGGCGCCGGCTATCACCAGGACCGGCAGGACCGTGGCCTGCTTACCGACGGCGAGACCGGCGATGATGTTCGTGCCGTGGCCCGATACCGACGCCCGGGCGATATCCTGCACCGGGCTGTAGTGAGTGGCCGTATAGTAGTCGGTTATGACCACAAGGGCGATAGTGACAAAAAGACCTATCAGGGCCGTAAAATAGTAATTCATGAAGGGGTAACCCCCCACCCCGTCCATCAGGTAGCGGGTCACGGGGTAAAAGGCGATGGCCGAAAGCACCGCTGTGGCCACGAAACCCTTGTAAAGGGCAGGCATTATCCCGCCGCCCTCTTTAAGCCTCACGAACCAGCTTCCGATTATCGTCATTATGATGGCCACTCCGCCAAGGACAAGCGGGAAGAGCATGGCGATCCTGGAGGCCGGGTACAGAAGATGCGCCAGAGCCATCGTCGCAACGGTAGTGACGGCGTATGTCTCGAAGAGGTCGGCGGCCATTCCGGCGCAGTCGCCGACATTATCGCCGACGTTATCGGCTATGACCGCCGGGTTTCTCGGGTCGTCTTCGGGGATACCGGCCTCGACCTTGCCGACGAGGTCGGCTCCGACGTCGGCGGCCTTGGTGTATATGCCGCCGCCGACCCTTGCGAAGAGAGATATCAGGCTTCCGCCGAGCCCCAGCGACAGAAGAGAAGCGACGGCCTTGCCCTCATCCGCCGCGAAGCTTATGGAGATAGCGTAAAACCCGGTGACTGAGAGAAGACCGAGACCTATAAGGAGAAGACCGGTGACGGCCCCGCCCCTGAATGCGACCTGAAGGGCCGCGTTAAGTCCTTTGTGCGCGGCCTGAGCGGTCTTGGCGTTGGCCCTTACGGCTACCATCATCCCTACATAGCCCGATATGGCCGAGGCCACTCCGCCGACCAGAAAGCCGCACGCCGTTAAAAGCCCGAAGTGCTCCGACCACCTGCCGGCTAACCACAGAAGGACGAATACTATGGCCCCGACTACAGCGACCGTCTTGTACTGACGGGCCATGTATGCGGAGGCCCCTTCGTGTATGGCGGCCTGGATGGTTTTCATCTCGGGGGTGCCGCTCTCCAGCCCATTCACCCAGATAGCGAGGTAACCGGCGTACAATATGCCTATCACCGCGCAAACCAGCGCAAAAACAATAGTTAATGTCGTACTGTCCACTCTTTTAGCTCTCCTTTTGACTATTTTTACTGCGATAAGCGACCGGCCTTGAAAGCCGGGCTCAAAACGATACCCGCCGGCCTGAAGCCGAAGCCTGCCTCTTTGCCCGGTCATTCCTTCGCAGCGGATATGCTCACGGTTGAGGCAACAGGCGCTTCAATCAATGTCTTTAAGAGGATGCCGCGTAGTGATCCGCCGCGAGGCTACTGATTGTTTGAGAGTACACCCAGGGAAGTTCCGGAAAAACCGGTGAGCTGGAAAGGATACCGCATGAGGCGCTTAAGCCGCACTTGTATCCGGCAGTACTCCAAATACAGTGCGAAACAATATCACAAAACCGTAACATTACGCCAGAGGAAAATTCTTCGCCATCACGGAGGGCGCAACCCGCATAAAACTGTCTGATCTCAAAACGCTTTAAGCACTCCGCGCCCGGAAAAACTCAGCTCCCCCGGTTTTTCAGGCCCCGTAAGCCTTCTCCCAAACCGTGGCCCTCAGGTAGTCCTTATAGAGCCTCTCTCTTTCCCTGAACTCCCTCGGGTGTATCGAGCGCCTTGAAGCGTTCATACCGACGCCCATATGGGCATGGAGCATCTCGTGGTAGACGACATAGGCGACAAAATATCCGGGGACCCTCTTTTCGTCAAGGAGCGGGTTTATCCTTATGACGCCGCTTGAATAGCCGTAGCTGCCGAGCGTCCTTATCCGCACGGACCTTCTCGACCGGGGAGCGCCCCATGTTATCAGCGCCCGGACCGAAGAGCCGAAGTACTCGGAGTTCAGCGAGTCGAAGATGCTTTGAAGGTCGTGGTGCTCACCACGGGTCCTGGTCACGACCCTTCTCCCTCCCCCCTCCTTTATCGACTCCCTTTTACTCCTGATATACCCGTTTATAAGAGGGGTCTTGCCTCTCCTCTTTTTTATAAAGAGAGCGGCCTCTTTAAGGACATCCGATGGGGCTTCGAGAAAGACCCTGTGGAGCCTCACTGAAACGCCCCCCTTGACGCCCTTGACCGAGAGCATACGCGTTGAGTTCTCCGTTACGGCGAGCCTTACGGTAAAGCGGGTCTCTTTCTCGAGCCAGCGCCTGAGGGTCTCCTCGTCGTGTTTAAAAAATAGCTCGAACTGTTCCAAAAACCCCTCTCCCGAAAAAAGACTCCGAATATGATTTTAATAGGTAACGCCCCCATTTTGCAACAGGTAAGGAGGTCTTCAAAGAAAGATTATCCGGGGCGCTTTTCATCGGGAGAAAAAACATTACCTGCCGGATGCCTTAGAGCGGTTTTTTCTGCTATACTATCCTGATATAATTTCATGACAGGCAATTACGGACGCGCGCGCACGCCGCGGAAAAATCACCCTTGCAATATGGTCTTACCCCTCCCGGCGGGTGAGCCGTGCAACTGTTTTAGATTGCCCTTGGTCAGCGAACATAGTATCATCGGATGATTTTAAAAACATGCGCCGTGATAAGCTTCGGAGGTAGACAGGGATGACTCGGACTTACGAAAAACTTTTCGTATCGATTGAGAAAAAAGAGGCACGGATAGGTATAATCGGGCTCGGCTATGTGGGGCTCCCGATAGTATTGAGGTTCTGCGAGGAGGGGTTCAGGGTCATAGGGTTCGATGTGGACCCCGCGAAGGTAGCATCCCTGAACAAAGGCAAGTCTTACATAAGGCACATACCCTCTGAAAAGATAGCCCCCCTTGTCGGGAAAAAATCACCCCGCTTTGCCGCTACGGCCGACATGTCGAGGCTAACTGAAGCGGACGTCATAATAATATGCGTCCCCACGCCTCTTTCGGATAAGCGCGAACCCGACCTTACCTACGTGGAGAATACGGCAAAAGAGATCGCCAGATACTTAAGGCGCGGCCAGCTAATATCGCTCGAGTCCACGACCTATCCCGGGACGACCGATGAGCTTTTACTGCCCCTTTTTAAAAAGAACGGTCTGAAGGCCGGGACGGATTTCTTTCTTGTCTTCTCCCCGGAAAGGGAAGACCCCGGAAGGATAAATTTCACAACCAAGACCACGCCGAAGATAGTCGGCGGCGCAACACCCAGGTGTTTGAAGCTCGGAAGCCTTCTGTACTCGAAGATAGTCGACAGGGTCGTCTCCGTTTCCTCGACAAGGGTTGCGGAGATGTCAAAGCTCCTTGAGAACATATACAGATCCGTAAACATAGCCCTTGTGAACGAGCTTAAGATGCTTTGCGACAGGATGGGCCTTGACATATGGGAGGTAATAGAGGCGTCAAAGACAAAACCCTTCGGCTTCGAGGCCTTCTATCCCGGCCCCGGCCTTGGCGGCCACTGCATACCCATAGACCCGTTCTACCTTACATGGAAGGCCCGGGAATACGACTTCTCGACGCGGTTTATAGAGCTTGCCGGCGAGATAAACACCAACATGCCGTACTTCGTGGTGCAGAAGGTGATAGAGGCCTTAAACAACAACGGCAAAAGCATCAGGGGCGCAAGGATAATGATACTCGGTGTCGCCTACAAGAAAAACGTCGATGACATGAGGGAGTCCCCGGCCCTCGAGCTGATAAGGATCTTAAAGGAAAAGGGGGCGAAGGTGGACTACAACGACCCACATGTCCCGCTGGCCGTAAGCCACAGGAAGGCCTTCAGGATGAGGTCCACCCCCCTTAACAGGAACACCATCGGCAGATACGACTGCACGCTTATAGCCACGGACCACAGCTCCTATGACTACGGGTGGATAGTGGATAACAGCCGGCTCGTCGTGGACACCAGGAACGCCACAGCCGGGATCAGGAGCAAGAAGATAGTGAAGGCGTAACAGCGTAGATCAAGCCGCCGGGCCCCGTAAGCTACGGGGCCCGGCTTCCCTCAGACACCCTGGGGGCTTTTCTTCCCCTTAAAACGTCCCGTTACCGCGTCACGTCTAATAAAGTTTGATCCAAATAAAAGAGACCGCCCGGTTTTTTAACCTTGCGGTCCGCTCAGGCCATGTCAAAAGAGAGTTCTCCCATAACGCTGGTGCTGCTTGGAAGCGGCGTGAGGTTCCCTGCTTTCATAGGGGCCCTTTCGGCCATAGAGGAGAAGGGCCTGAAGATAGGCCATATCGTCGGCGCCTCGGCGGGAAGCATAGTGGGAACCCTCTATGCGGCCGGGAACACGCCGATGGAGCTTAAGAAGATGGCCATGGACATCGACACGTCCGGGTTCAGGGACTTAAGCCTCGGAAGCATCTTAAGAGGCAAGGGCATGTACTCCGGGAAGGCGCTGGAGAGGCACGTTGACAGGCTTCTGGAGGGAAGGCGTTTTAAAGACCCCTTCAGGATACAGCCGTTCGTGGTGGCGACCGACATCCTCAACAACACCCCGTTCGTATTCTCCCGCTTCAACTTCCCTGACATGAAAGTCTCGACTTCGATACGGTTTTCCGTGGGGATCCCCCTTGTCTTCGCCTACAAGCGTTTCAGGCACGAGGGAACGAACCACGTTTTTGTCGACGGGAATCTTCTGGCAGGCGCCGTGGAGGATATGTTCGCCGGGGAAGGGAAGGTGCTTGTCCTGAGGGTCATATCGAGGCGCTCTTTAAATGAGCGCTCTTCGACGAAGCTGACCCTTACGAGGTACATAAAAAGGCTGCTTCTTATAATGATGCACGCGGTGGAGAAGGAGCGGGTAAGGGGCAGGGTCTGGCATGATACGATCCTTATTTCCTGCGGGGACATCTCGCCGACGAAGTTCACGATAGGCGCTGATGAAAAGAGGTACCTTATCGAGCAGGGGTATTTGCAGACAAGGGAGTACTTGGAGTACAAATGGGGTGTCTGAAAGAAACTCCCCGACTCATGGCACAAAGAGGCCGGCATTGATGATTAAGGGTAACATAGGGCTTTTTCAACTACGACTTGGACGAAGTGAATTCGTCCAAGTCTCACAAATCGCTCGGCTTTTCAAGCCTCACTATTTGACAATCCATCCATGGAGTGTTTAGCAGGCTGTTTTTCAACAGCCTGCTAATTGTTGTTCAGGTGGCTGGTCAGCCCGTGCTTTTTTATGAGGTCGTAGAGCGTGGGCCTGCTCACGCCGAGTTCCTCGGCGGTCTTGGAGATATTTCCCCTGTTCCTCTCTATGGCGGACCTGACGCTTTCGATCTCGACCCTGTCCCTTAGATCCTTGAGTGTCACGGGCTTATCATTCGGGTTATGGACGAATATCCTTTTTGTCTCCGGCTTTTCGGTAAAGCCCATGTCATTGGGCTCTATCATGTGGGAGTCGGACATTATAACGGCCCTCTGGATCCTGTTCTCAAGCTCGCGGATGTTGCCTGGCCAGTCGTAGGTCTCGATGAACTCGACCGTAGCCAGGCTGAAGCCCTTCGATTTCTTTCCCACCGTCTCGCTGAACCTGGTGAGAAAGAGGTTTGAAAGGAGCATTATGTCCTCTCCCCGCTCCCTCAGGGGCGGCAGATTGATGGTTATCACCCCGAGTCTGTAGTAGAGGTCCTCTCTGAAGGCCCTCTCCTGTATGGCCTTTGCCATGTCGATGTTCGTCGCGGCCAGTATCCTCGCGTCCACCTGGATATCGTCCCTGCCCCCGACCCTCTGGATGGTCTTCTCCTGCAGGAACCGGAGGATCTTCACCTGGAGGTTCGCCGGAAGCTCCCCTATCTCGTCAAGGAAAAGGGTCCCCTTGTGGGCGTACTCGACCTTGCCCATCACCTGCGCATGGGCCCCGGTGTAGGCACCCTTTTCGTGGCCGAAAAGCTCGGACTCAAGGAGGTTTTCAGGTATGGCGCCGCAGTTTATCGGTACGAATGGGCCGTCCTTCCTCATGCTCATCGAGTGTATGGCCCTCGATACAAGCTCTTTACCGGTGCCGCTTTCGCCTGTTATGAGAACCGATACGTCCGTGGAGGCGATCTTTCTTATCGTTGAGCCGACTTCAAGCATCTTCGGGCACTGGCCCATCATCTGGGCGCCGGAGGCGTTCTTCTCGATGAGAGCCAGGTGAAGCTTCCTGTTCTCCTCCTCTATGTCGTAGAGATGGAAGGCTCTTTTTATGACTACCTTTATCTCGTTGGGGTCAATGGGCTTCTGGTAAAAGTCATAGGCCCCCATCTTGACGGCCTTAAGAGTGTTCTCCCTCTCGTCGTTGCCGGATATGATTATGACCTTCGTCGAGCTTCTCTCCGTCAATACCGCCTCAAGGCATTTAAACCCTTCTTCAGTGCCTTCCGGCTGAGGCGGCAACCCCAGATCAAGGGTCACCACCTTGGGCTGATGTGTCTTGAAAAGAGAGGCGCCCTCTTTCCCGTCCCCCGCGGTCAGGACCTTATAGTCCTTGGCCAGCGCCCACTTGAGCTGCTTTCTTATCTCTTCGTTGTCGTCAATAATTAACAGTTTTTCCATTCGGGGCCACCATTGATGATGATAAGATTATTGTGAACTCTGAGCCCTTTCCGGGGATGCTTGCAACCTCTATGGTGCCCCCGTGTGCCTCGACTATCTGCTTGCACTGGTACAGGCCAATACCCAGGCCCTTGCTCTTTGTCGTCCTGAAAGGCTTGAAGAGGTGGTTGTTGATAAACTCCTCGGCCATCCCGCACCCGTTGTCGCTGACCGTTACAAAAATACGGCCCTCCTGAACGCCCGTGGTAACTTTTACGAGGCCGTCCTTCTTTATGGCGTCTATGGCGTTTAAGATCAGGTTCAATATTACCTTCTTTATCTCCTCGGCGTCCACCAAGATGTTAACCGAAGTCCCCTCGCAGACGATCTCCGCCCCTGGTTTTGATTTGAGGACCTCCCCGACTGTGTCCCTGACGAGGACGAGCATGTCGGCCGGAACGGCGTTCAATGTCTGCTTTTCGGGTATGGTCCTGAGTCTCTGTATGAGGTTTTTCATCTTGGTCAAGGTATTTCTTGTGGCCTCTATCATGTCGTTCTGAAACTCCGGGTCCCCGATATAATCCTCGGCGTTGTCAAGCAGAAGCGAAAGCGTCGAGGCGAGGTTTTTGAGGTCATGTATCACAAACGACGATATCCTGGCAACGGCGGTAATCTCCCTTGTCTCGGCAAGCTCCTCGGAGAGCCTGAAATTAACGATCGACAGGGCAGCCTGCTTCGCGAGCGTTTTCATGAGATCGTAGTCCTCGTAAATGAACTCCTCCGGGGCGAGCTGCTCTCCCAAGACAACGACCGCCTCAACGCTCCCGTTCGCCGTAAGGGGCACTACGAGCATCGCGCCTGATTTGCGCATGAAAGAGGCCTCGCCTTCAGTGGGGTTGTACTCCCAGTCATGGGGATTTAAGACCCTGCTGCGCTCGGTAAAGTATAAGTTCAGCTCTCGGGAAACCTCAAGCTCGCCCGCCCCAGAGGGCATCTCGCGGTTCGCGGCAAGCCTGTAGCTTTTGACCTGACTGTTCAGCAGATACAGGGAAGCGCCCTTGAGGCCGAAAACGCTCATGTATGTGGCGAGTATCTCGTCATTGATGTCTTTACCGGTCCTGCAGAGCGCGAGCCTTTCCGTGAAATTGAGCCACTCCGTCCTGTAGTCGTGTTTCTGGGCGTAGAAGTGCTTGTTTATAATGACCTTCGCCCTTCTTCTCATCTGTTCGGAAAAAAGAAAGGCCAGCATCATTATCCCCGAGAGGAAGCCGATGAATATGGCGATGTTCCTGCTGAACGAAACTCCGAAGTACTTCATCCCCTCGCCTATGAGCCCGAGGGCCAGCAGATAAACCCCTACCAGAAGAAGCGTAAGCGACCTATAGAGTATGTACCTCGATACGGCCACCCTTACCCCGTTACCCCTCAGGAGTTTCGAATATCCCACAAGGAAGGAGGCTATTATAAAGACCCCGGACCTTACGGTCACAAGGTTCATGTTTATCGTCCTGTACAGAAGCCCCTGGCTGAAATAGAATATGAGGACCGCCAGGATTCCCGAGAGGCCAATCACCTCGAACTTCATCCTCCACCTGTCCGCCCCGGATGTGGAAGAGAACGTCGCCTCCAGGTTCATCAGGGCCACGACGCAGTAGACCATGAGGCTCATGTAAAACCAGTACCCGATGTTACCCAGAAAGAGCATCTTTTCAGTCTGCATGTCCGGGGCGTAGAAAAATTCTCCGAGCGGGAACTTGAATACCGCTACGGGAAACAGGGCCGACAGCGCAAAAAGGGCCCACCAGACCGGCGAAACCGACCTGGAGGCGTTTTTACGCGCATAGGTGATGCTGAAAAAGAGGAAAGTCGCGGGAAGGAAGGACTCGCATAATACGGCGCCCCACCTGTATAGAAGCGGGTCCGGGAGATTAAGGGACAACCGGTCCAGCCCTTCTATCGCGGCAAGGAGAAATGCAGAGACGGCCAGGGCGATATTCGCCGCTGTCCTGCCCTTATAGACGCTAAAGGCCGAAAGGGCAAGAAATATCAGGACCGCTATCGTGGATAGTGCCAGACCTAACATAACGGGGCTACTCCGGTAAATATTCCTTTAGAGTCGGGAGAAAATCCTTCATAAAACCATTCATTATGTATACCGTATCTTCGACCTTCACGGTGACAGGGGCCGAAATCCTCACAAAGGCGGCGTCGTTCCTGCGGTACCTGACGGAATTCAGGAACCTGTAAAGCCTGAGCTTGTATTCGTCCGTGATGTAGGCGCCCTTCATCTGGTACCAGTAGATGAAGACCTCCTCCTGGCTGTCTTTCCTGTAAACGGCCTGGACGAAGTTCACCCTTCCGAAGCCTTCGACGTCCATGGACCCCGTTTTTTCGGATTCCTTTATCCAGCCGGCCGCCGGAAGGCAGAGCTTGGGCGAGTGTATCTGGGCACCCCCTCTCTGCGTGCCGTAATAGCCTATGTAGAGGGAAACGCCGTCGTTACCCTTCCTGTAGTCCCTCATCATGTACTCGCTCATCTTGAGAACGTCTATCGCCCTGGCATCGAGGAGGCTTGTTCTCCCGCTCCATCCGTTCCATCTAAGGGGGAATTCAGCGAACCCCTTTCTCAGTGGAACCGAATCCATGAAGGGGAAAAGCGTAAGATAAAGGACTAAGGCCGCCACAAGGGCGGAGATTATGATCAGTCTTTTGTTCATTTCCTTACCTTCTCTTTGTCGTTTGATTATCAGGCTGTTTATCCCTGCCCCCGAGCTTACCGAGGGTAAAGGCCGACAGAATAAGCATCACGATGGCGACCCCGAAGATCACGAGGCCCGCGAACTCATGGAAGAAGCCCTCGGCCACGGACGGGCCGAACCGGCTGGCAAGCATCCCTGTGCCTATCACCCTTATCGAGTTTGCGACAAGCGCGATGGGTATGGCCATGAGAACCAGTACGATCTTTTTTACCGAGCCCCTCTGTGTAAAATACGCAAGGGCCGTAGACAGGGCCAGTAGCGACATGATAGACCTTATGCCGCTGCACGCGTCCGCTACCTCAAGGGTCGTAGTCGTGAGCACGATTATGTTACCCTCCCTCATGACAGGTATCCCTATGAGCTTAAGGAAGCCCACCGAGTACTGGGTGACAAGAAGCTTCAATGGGAACGCAAC
>JACRCJ010000332.1 GCA_016219075.1 Deltaproteobacteria bacterium
AGAACGGTAAAAACGGCAAGGTCATCGTCTGCGCCGCAATGCGAAAGCTCGTTCACATAATCTACGGCGTACTAAAAACCGGCAAGCCATTCAATCCGCATCACGCGCAAAATATCGCTTGACGGACAAAACGGTATCTACTTTATTAGATAAACTCTTCCGTATCAAGGCCGGGCCAGCCTTCTCCGATACCCTCGACCCCCCGCTGCATGAAAAGGATGCTCGTTATCGTGTCCTTGTGGTTTTTCACCGGGGTTATAAGCCCGGTAAAGAAGGCGACGGCGCCTGTCTTGTTCACGCACCGTACCCTTCCCTTCCAGGCGTTGCCTTCAAAAACAGTAAGCCACATGCTGTCGTTCTCATGGATATCCACGCCGGTGATAATCGATTTTATGCTCAGCCCAATCGATTCAAAGGCGTTATATCCGGCCATCTTCCGGAAGGCCGGGTTGACGTAATCTATCAGGCCCCTTATGTCCGTGATGGAGACCCACGCGGGGCTGTGCTCGGCTGCCGTGTGAAAACGTTTCAGCTCAAGGTCGGCGAACCTGTTCCGGGAGATGTCCTTGAAGACGCCCTGGACCAGCTTCCTCCCGTTTACCTCGATAACCGAGGCGAATATCTCGACCGGGACCTTACGCCCCTCCCTGTTGAATACGAAGACATCCTTGAGTGATAGCTTGGAGCGGGACCCGGCCTCCTTGAAAAGCTTTATGTATCGTCCGGCGTCGTTCTTCGGGTGGAGCTCTTTCTGATGCATGCCTATTATTTCGTTTGCGGGGACCCCGATCAGCTCTTCGGCCTTGCTGTTTGCGTATATGATTATCCCGGTCTCGGCGTCAGCCAGGAAAAACGCGTCGTTTACGGACCCAAGGAGGGCCCGGTACATATTTTCATGGTCTCCTAACTCTTTTTCCAGCCTTTCGCGGGCGGCCGCCTGCTTAAGGAGCTCTTCGTTGACGGAAATGAGCTCGGCTGTCCGCTCGTTGAGTATCCCTTCGAGATGCGCCCTGTAGAGGTCGAGCTCATCTTCTATCTGCCGCCGGGCGGTCGTTTCCCTCGCTATGCCCATGAACCCGGTGACCCAGCCCCGCTCGTCCCTCACCGGGGTATTCCTGAACTCGCAGAGCGTCCCCGTATCCTTGAAAAAAAGCTCACACTGGGTCGCCTCTCCGTTGAGGGCCCTTAGACGCGCGTCATCCGCCTTTTTCAGGCACCTTTCATCTATAAGGCGCGCGAAGGGCTTTCCGATAAAATCCTCCACGTTTTGTCCCGTAAGCCGCTCGAACGCCTCATTGACATATATGATATTGCCATCCGCGTCGCAGATATACGCGAGGTCTGATATGCCTGACAATAAAAGGCTAAACCGCGTCAAGGCCTCGTAAGCCTTCTTGTTCTCCTGCTTGAATTGCTCCAGCTCTCCTGCCTTCTGCCGGAGCCGGAGGTATTCCTTTATCAGGGTTGTCTTTATGTTTTTTTCCTGTTGCATTAAACGCCCAAGGTGTAAACAGGTTGATTGAATCACCCCGCCATAAATGGCGGGGATTGTCGGCAAGGTACTTGACTTTAATATAGCCCTTTGATGCGCCCCTTAAAAGGGCGGAATTTCCGCCAAGTACACGCTTGAAAGTAAGTTCGAGTTTAAGTTTTACCTTGTGCACATTTTAATAGAATATTTCAAAAAGTAAAGTATATTTTCTTAAATCATTAACTTTTTACAGAGATTTTGCATTTTTTGAACACGCATAGCGAGCACATCGAAATCGAATTTTTTCCTTATGTGTCGAAGATTCCCCGAAGAAAAGCTGCAGGGAGATGAAACAAGTAAGGTCGTGTCCGGGGTAAGGGATGGCCTGAGGCTCTCCCGGACTGGGGGCTGCGTAGTTTGTAAAAGAGAGCCTGGCGACTGACGAGCTCCATTGGAGGCGAGAGCTCGAAGCCGGGTGATACACCGGTGCGCTGAGCGCGCAAAAAGACATTTTTGTAAAAGCTCGTCAAGCCGCGAGGCATTAGACTAAAACAGACTAATTATCTCAAGGTATTTTCCTTTTGGAATCAGCATATTGCATGCCGAAAAAAATTTGTTTTTCTAATCGCCCCTTAATACCGTCTTATATAAAATAGGGCTGTAAGGCAGGCAAAAATAGAAGGAGAGGAAAGTCTTAAGCAAGAAAGGAGTGATGAAGATGAATAAGGTATACATCGCGCTGGCTGTCACTGTTCTGATAGTATCGAGGATCTTCGCAGCGGCAGTGCTCACCGGCACTATATAAAATATAATAGCAGCCAGCCAGAAGAAAAGCCCCGGTCGATTGACCGGGGCTTTTGTTGCTTTGCTGAGGCCGCGAGGCGGTTCATATCATCTACAGGTTGCGGAAAAACTATTTTAGCCTGTCATTCTGAGCGTAGTGAAAGATCTCGGGTTTTCCGCAGCTGCTTTAGAATCAAAAAAACATATATTGATTAATAACTTAACTGCAAAAGCCTGTAACATGTAGACACATGCATTTAAAAAAATTGATAATTATCATTGTGGACCTATACAAACACTAATATAATGTGTATACAACTCTTAATCTCTTTCCCGTAATGATACTTCCCTGGGTTTACCCTGCGCGGACTTTTAAATACGAGCCCGCCATAACTTCACCCTTTTGGGGTGAGTGTCTTATCTTTTGAATTCGATTAGTCCTTAACTCCACAATAAATATAAGGCTCTTTGCATACTCCTGACGGCTTAATGCGAAAATCTCTAAGAGGTCCCGGAAGATCGCTTTTGTGGACAGCCTGGATGACCAGGAAATACGCACCCTGAAAGGCGGAAGGAGGCGCTACGGATCAGGGGATATGACGGCCGCACTTATAAATATAATGATGTGTATCAAGTCATACTAACGGTTGGACTTTTAAAAGTCAGGGAAAACACAGGAGGGGTCTGAGTATGAAAAGAAATTTCAGAAAAAACCTAACGTGGCTCTGTCTTCCAATGGCGCTGGTAATGTTATGGGGTGCGCCGAATCTGGCGCAGGCAGAAGCGGATGCGGCCCTTGGGACTCCGCCGAATGTCGCTCCGTCGCTCAATCGCAATGAGCCGGCAAAAGTCGTGGTGAGGATTGAGACCAAGGAAAAAAAGATGCGCCTCGCGGACGGCGTTGAATATAACTTCTGGACCTTCGGCGAGACTGTGCCCGGCCCGTTCGTCAGGGTCCGTGTGGGGGATACGGTGGAGTTGCACCTTAAGAACTCCATCGACAGCAAGAACTCGCATTCCATAGACCTACATGCTGTAACAGGCCAGGGAGGCGGAGCGGCCGCCACTCAGACCCTGCCTGGCGGCGAGACCGTCATTGAGTGGAAAGCCCTCAACCCCGGCATCTTTGTCTACCATTGCGCCACGAGCGACATACCGACGCATATAGCCAATGGCATGTACGGGCTTATATATGTCGAGCCCGAAGGCGGGCTGCCCCCCGTGGACCATGAATACTACGTGATGCAGGGTGACTTCTACACCAAGGGCAAGAACGGCGAGAAGGGCCTGCAGGCGTTTTCCGTGGAAAAGGCCAACGACGAAAAACCGGAGTACGTTGTCTTCAACGGCAGCGTCGGGGCCCTGACAGGACCCGGGGCGCTCAAGGCAAAGGTGGGCGAGACCATACGTCTGTTCGTGGGCAACGGCGGCCCCAACATGACTTCAGCCTTCCATGTAATAGGGGAAATATTCGACAAGGTATACATCGAAGGCGCCTCAGAGGCGTCTCGTAACCTTCAGACCACGCTTATCCCGCCCGGCGGAGCGGCCATAGTCGAGTTAAAGGTCGACACCCCCGCAAAATATATCCTCGTGGACCATGCCATAACAAGGGCGATACACAAGGGCGCGGTAGGCATACTCGAAGTATCCGGAGAGCCTAACGACATTCTTAAATCGATCAAAAAGGGCGGCATGGACAGCGGCCATTAGGCGTTAATGTCCTGAAACGGCGCCGTTTTTAAGCGGGCTGGGCCTACGGGGATTCGGGGTACAACCGGGTCCCCGTATTTTATATCGATAGTCCGTTACTGTCTGCCGACGGTGGCCTTCGGGCCTTTTTTCAAGCTTCCAATAACCATGCCGACGAAATGAACACGCATAGCGAGCGCATTCCCCGAAGAAAAGCTGCGGGGAGATTAAATTTTTCAGGAATATCCCAAGTAACGCGGGGGGACCATGAAAAAGAAGAACTCTTTTATGCCGCTGGTATTTTTATTCATTATCATGACAATAAGTTATCCGGGCGCCGGGGCGCTTGCCGAGGACTCGCTCGCTCCCAGGATAAACCCCGGGCGGTTGCGTTCAATAAGGCTTATAAAGAACCCACTCCCATTGGATGAGCAATCCGTGGCCGCTGGAAAGGAAATATATTTTGGCAAAGGCATCTGCTTCAGCTGTCATGGGGATACCGGAAAGGGCAACGGACCGAGCGGAGCAGGCCTTGACCCGAGGCCGAGGGACTTTACAAGCATCGCATGGCAGAAAGTCAGGACCGACGCGGAGATTTACACCGTCATTAATGAGGGCACTCAGTTCGGGATGATGGCTTACGGCAACAGCCTGACCGAAGAGGAGCGCTGGGACCTCGTTAATTACATAAGGACGCTCGGGGTCGCGGAAGATTTCCCTCCAAGGGTAAATCCCGGGAGATTGCCCGAAGTAAAGCTTATGAAGAACCCGGTCAGACCGGATAGCAAGTCAGTGGCCCTGGGTAAGGAAATATATTTTGGGAAAGGCATATGCGTCAGCTGCCATGGGGAATCAGGCAAGGGTGACGGACAGAGCGGAGCTTCTTTTAATCCGGGACCAAGGGATTTCACAAACACAACATGGCAAAACCTTAGGACAGACGGAGAGATTTTTGTCGCCATAAATGAAGGCACGCAGCTTGGAATGATGGCGTTCGGCGATAACCTGACCGAACAGGAAGTTTGGAGCCTCGTCAATTACCTGAGGGAGATCGGTAAAGGCAAATAAATATGTCGGCACATCAAAACCCCAAAGCCCAACGGCATTGGGGTTTTGTTATTGTGCGGAATGTTACGGGTAACTACTGGCAGCCGAATAGTCTTGTAGGGGTTCTGTGGCAAGGTCTTGTTCTACGGGACACAGGAACCGTTCCCATCCTCAACTGGTGCCCGAGGCCGGGGTCGAACCGGCACGTGGTTGCCCACTCGGGATTTTAAGTCCCGTGCGTCTACCAATTCCGCCACTCGGGCTTTTTAAGGGAGGATAAGTGATTATATTATGCCATTTATGCGGCGCAACCGCCACCAGGCATTTCAGTGTTATCAAATATTTAAACCCCTGTCAATAAATTGCGCCTCTGCCGGGCGGGGATAACTTGTTTCCGTGCACCGGACAATGAAACATGGCTCGACGATCTACAAAAAAGCCAAGAATAGCAGGGGTCTGAAAAGTGTTGAATCTCCCCGCAGCAAGCTGCGGGGAATCTTCGACACATAAGGAAGATTTCGTTTCCGATTCG
The DNA here is from genome assembly GCA_016219075.1 of Deltaproteobacteria bacterium. Lineage (GTDB taxonomy): Bacteria > Desulfobacterota > GWC2-55-46 > GWC2-55-46 > GWC2-55-46 > JACRCH01. Next base: position 5,526 of record JACRCJ010000332.1, read on the forward strand.
CTCGCTAAACCCCGCAGCAAGCTGCGGGGAATGCGCTCGCTATGCGTGTTCAAAAATATACCTTCAAGTAGAGACGTAAACTTTCCGAAGAGATATTAAATTATCCTGCCATAAATGGCGGGGATCGTCGGTAAGGTACTTGCCTTTTATATAGCTCTTTGATGTGCCCTTTAAAAGGGCGTACTTTCCGCCGAGCGTCCGATTAAAATGCGGAGTGTAATACTAAGGAGGAAAACTTCCCGATAACTTGACATTCCGATAACTCCCGTTATAATGGGAGAAAAAAATATGCAAGGAGGTGACCCCCCTCTTGCGCAGCCTCTTGTCCTGAACTTTAGCTGCGGCACCCGGGTTCCTGCGTTCGGCCGAAATCAGTACACTCTATTAAGGAGGTTGTATGAAAAAAAAGTTTATCTATGCCGCGGCCTTGATATTGTTCCTTGCGGCCGGGTTCTACATGCCGCATGAGGCCTCGGCTGTCCCCGCTTTCGCGCGCCAGACCGGCATGGCATGCAATTCCTGCCACTTCCAGCACTTCCCGACGCTGAACGTCTTCGGCCGCAGCTTCAAGGCTGGCGGCTATACGATGATAGGCGGGCAGAGCATGGTCGAAGGGGACTTCCTCTCGATACCTGCCGTATTGAACGCCTCTCTTACCACAAAGATAAGGTTCCAGAAGAGGGACGGCGACAACGCCGACCCGAGCTCGACATCCGGGGACAGGGACCTGAACAAAGGCCAGGTCCAGTTCCCTGACGAGGCCGCGATACACCTGGGCGGGCGCGCGGGCGAGCACATAGGGTTCCTGCTCGAAGCCTCGCTTAAGGATTCCAACACATCCACCACGATGTTCACGTCCTACAAGACGGTATTCGTTTTCGACGCGGCTGATACAAAAATCAATATCATTCCCTTCACCACCGACGGGCTCGGCGCGTCCTACGGGCTCGAACTGCTGAATACCGGCGCGTCCAGGCACATGAGGCCGCTTGAGCACAGGACACAGACCTCGGCGCAGCAGTATATAGGCACGGACGGCGCGGCTACAGGCCTGACGTTCGCGGCGGTGCACAGCATGGGTTTCGCGAACTATACCATGTGGTACCCTGTCAAAGGCGATGCCTCGACAGGCCCGTTCCTGCATTATGCGAGGGCCGCTGTTACGCCGACAGTCGCCGGATGGGACCTTGGGTTTGGAGGACAGTGGTGGGGCGGCACCGACAAGCGCGGCGACGGGGCAGGCGCGGTGCGTGAACACGCAGATGCGTGGGCCCTTGACGCGCAGGCGCAGGGTACGGCAGGGAACTTCCCTCTCGGGGTATATCTTACTTACGCGAAGGCAAAGAAATCAAAGACCGCCATCGACACAGAGGCCAATATATTCAACTCAAGCACGGCAAGGGATAAATCAGCCTGGACGGCGACCGCCGAGCTGGGGGTCGTCCCCAACAGGCTTACGGTCTCAGCGGCCTACCGTGGCGGCAAGAAGGGCACGGCCGGCAACGACACGGATAACGCCGCAACGCTCGGCCTTAACTACAACCCGACCCAGAACCTCGAGGTGCAGCTAAACCACTCATGGTTCTCGGGCGAGGCAGGGCCGACTTCAGCAGAGGGCGATATGCTTACGACTGTGATGATCTTCGCGGCATTCTAACAGGCTGCTGAAAAAGCATCCTGATAGAAAAATAATATTGAATCTCCCCGCAGCAAGCTGCGGGGAATCTTCGACACAAAAGGAAAAAATTTCGATTCGCTCGCTAAACCCCGCCGCAAGCAGCGGGGAATGCGCTCGCTGTGCGTGTTCAACAGAAGGGGAGGCTTCCAACCTCCCCTTTTTTTGTATATACTGTCCTGAAAAACTGAAGGGGTGTGCCGATGCGCCGTGCTGTCATGGTCAGGCTGTCTGGTTTTAAAAAAGCCGCTCTCCTTTTTCTGCTTATCCTCGTATACGGCTGCTCCGCCCCTCTTACCCTCGAATACCGCCCGAAAGAGAACCCGGAGAAGATCAAGGAACCGGTATCGATACTGGTCGAGCCGTTTGCTGACCAGAGGCCCGAGAAGACCCGCGTGATAGGCTCAATCAACGCCACCGTCGCCGATATGTCGGGCGATAAGCTCGTCATCACGAACGACCCGGCCCAGCTTGTGGAAGACGCGTTCAGAAAAGAGCTCGCCGCCTCCGGCTTCAGGGTAGTCTCAACGGACCCGGATTTCATCCTGAGAGGAGAGCTTAAGGAACTCAGGCTCGACATAGGCGCGAGGGATGTCGTGAGGGTAGAGGTATCTTCCCGCCTGATAGAAAAAGAGACGGGCAAGGAGCTCTGGTCCGGGACCGAGTCCGAAAGGTCCGACAGGTACGCCGGGGTGATGGGGAACTCGAGCTCCACCATCTCCAAATACCTCCTCGGCTCGCTTTCAAAGGTCGTTACAAAGACCCTCACGCAAATGTCTCCCGTAATAACCAACACAAAGGCCGCGTACAGGACCGAGGCGCCTGCGGCCCCTGCCGCGCCTGCCACTGGTACAGGCAGGATAGTCGTCACCTCGGACCCGCCGCGCGCGAAGGTATATATAAACGATGTGTACTACGGCCTGACGCCCCTGCAGCTCGACTTCGAGCCCGGCATATACGAGCTGTCGATAAAGCAGAAGGGGTTCAAGAACGGGAAGGAGAAGGTCTCCGTCAGGGCCGGACAGTTCACCGAGCTTGAGATGGTGATGGAGAAGGAGTAGGGGGGAGGGGAATAGGTTTTTCGTTTCAGGGTCTCGGAGGGGCTGATCGTTGTCTTACGAACAATGGACGGAAGGGGGAGGGAGTCGGTCTTTGCTCGACGGCATCCTGCCTTTCTAAGCTCCGACCCCGGTCTTGCTCGCTTCCGGGCGCGTCCTGCGCCCTCATCCTCCCTGCC
>JACRCJ010000076.1 GCA_016219075.1 Deltaproteobacteria bacterium
CTTCCGCCTCTGATATCTTGAGGTTGACCTCTTCTATGGCCTCTTCAAGGACATCTTCAAGCGACTCGTCAAACGATTCGTCCTCACCCGCCGGCCCCTTGATACTCTCCGAAGGCGCCACCTCGGAGGCCGCCGCTGAAGGGGTTTGAGTCTCTTCGGCCTCTGCCTTTATCTCTTCAACCTCTGCGGGGGTCTCTACCTCGACCTCTGCAACCGGCTCCGCCGGGGTCTCTGCCTCTATTTCTACCGCGGGTTCTAAAGCGGGCTCTTCCTCTGCTACGGGGGCCTGCGCCTCTTCGGCCTCTGATTTTATCTCTTCAACATCCGCCGGGGTCTCTACCTCTACCTCTGCAACCGTCTCCGCCGGTCTCTCTACCTCTGCTACGGGGGCCTGTGCCTCTTCGGCCACTGATTTTATCTCTTCAACCTCCGCCGGGGTCTCTACCTCGACCTCTGCGACCGTCTCCGCCGGTCTCTCTTCCTTTGCCGGCGCGCTCACTTCCTTGAAAGCCTCTTCTTCGAGACCACCGAGGTCTATCTCGACCTCGGCCTCTTCTTTTGCCTCGACAGTCGCTCCGGAAGGCTCCGCTGGCGCGGCCCCGACCCGCTCTTCCTCGATCGCCTCAGACGGGCCTTCGGCCTCCTGATCCCCGATATCCTCAAACCCCTCAAGGGTTATCTCTATCTCTTCTTCCGGTGATGACAGAGGCTTGCCGGCCTCCGCCTCTACCTCTTTCTTCTTCGAGGCCTTATCAGCGGCCCATGACTCAGGTACTGGACCGGTTGAGTCTTCCGCCACGGTCGGCTCTGAAGCGGCGCTCTCCTCTACGGCAGGGACGGCCCCTGCCTTTGTCCGGGACCTTTCCAGGAACTCGATGCAGTCGGAGTCGTTCGGCCTGTGCTTGAGTATCTCACCGGAGATAGCCCTGGCGGCGTCCGTGTCGTCGGTGTCCCTGTAGACATGGAACAGGGAGGTCGCGAAAGTGAGGAACTGGGCGGAGTCGCCCTTTTTGGCGTATAGCTCACAAAGCCCTTTAAGGATAATGGGCTCCCTGGGATTTGTGTTGAAAAGGCCCCGGTAGACCTTCTCGGCCTTTTCAATCTTACCCTGCTCCATGAGCCTGGCGAATATGCTCTGGTACTCGACAAAAGCGTCCTTGTAGAAAGAGAGTTTCTGGTAGAGTTCGGCGAGTTTTATCCTGATCCCGATGTTCTCGGGGTCGATGTCTATCATCTTCCTGAGAAGCTCAAGGACATCGTTGTGCTTGCCCTTCCTCTCGAATGTCGACACTATGTAGCTGTATTCGCTTACGGCGTCGGCGATGAGCCTCTGCCTGGTATACAGGTCGGCGAGCTTGTAATGGACCTCGAGGTTGTCATCGAGCTTCAATACCTGCTTGTAGACCGCTATCGCCTTGAGGTAAAAGCCTTTCTGGGTGTTGGCCTTGGCCGCCTCGGTGTACTCCTTTATGGCATCGGCGGTCCTGTTGATCTTGACATAGAGCTCGCCGATCCTTAAGCGGATGGCGATATCCCTCGGATCGACATCGGCGGCGGCCTTGTACTCCGCTATGGCCTTGTCGATGTTGCCCTTCTGGATATGCTTCTGAGCCCTGTCTATTATCTTGTCTTTGAGAGTCATATTGTCAGGAAGCCCCTGTAGGAAAAAAAGACCCCGGAAGAATACGGGTCTGCTATAACTATATGAAAAACCGCGGGAAAAGTCTACACTTTAGATGGTTGCGGAAAAACGCGGCCCGACCCGCCCAAAGGGCGGGTCCCCCGGCAGTCCATGGACGGAAAAGCCGGATTGCGAGGCCTTTTTTAGCGTTAACAGAAAGTATCCGTGACCATACGGCAAGCAAAGCTGTAAACGAAGTCTCAGGCGTACCAACATTTAAAAAGCAATTTGTGAGATTTTGATGGTACGGAAAAATCATTTATATTTGCCACTCCTTGACCCAACGCTAACGCTACGGGATTGCGCAGCACCACGCCCATTCACTTCAGACAAATCGTTGCTGAAAAAGCCATGTAAGGACTTATTTCATCCTGTCAGACGGGCTTGGGGCTCATGACGGGCTTAACGCATCTCTGTGCGCTTCCCGCCCGGCAGCCCCGGAGATGTTCCACCCGGCGTCCTCGTACCTTGTCCTTTGAAGCTCTTCTTTAAGCAGGGCCTCTTTTTCGCTGAGCCCTGAGACCGTAAACTCAGCTTGAAGCCCCCTTGACATGGCCCGGACGAATGAATCCCTGAACTCCGTCTCACCTATGGCGCTGAACTCGCTTAAAGAGGCCATCCTTCCTACCACTTCAGGGCCGAATACAAGGCTATTCATCCCCTTATCTATGCCTAAAAGTATCGACCCGTGCTGCAGGAAGGAGTTCTTGAAACGCCTCTGGGAGCTGCCGACAAGTTTTCTGCCGTCCACGAGCACCTCGTACCTCGAAGGCGTATGAAAACAGGCGTCTTTCCCGCCCGGGTTGCCCGTTGCCCTCGCGAACTCGGCCTTGACCCCCGCCTCTTTCAGGGCCTCCATGATGCACCTGCTGATGAATGAGTAGGCACCGGTTATGCCGCCTGCAAACGGCTCCTCCTCCGTACCCGCGACTATCGAATAGGTAAGCTCTCTGTCGTGCAGTACGGCCCGTCCTCCGGTGATCCTTCTTACAACGGGCAGACCGCTTGAGAGTAGCGGTAGGGCCTTCTGGAGATACCCTATGGACACCGTAGGCTCGCTCCAGCCGTAGACCCTCAGGGTCGGCACGGCGCCCGGAGCCGAGTCGGCAGCCCTTAAAACGGCCTCGTCAACGGCCATGTTCTCGGCCCCCCTGAGCCCGGGGTCTGTTATAAGCCTCCAGCGAACCATCCCTACATCTCCTAACGGCAAAAATACCTTGTTACTTTAATAAAATATCTTTGACTGAAAATAGTTTTGTCAGCGGGCCGTGGTCCCGCTGGTCTGAAAAACCCGAAATTGTCCGTTTTGTATCGCCTGCCAGCGTGGTCGGTCCGGTTGAGAGCCGGGGGGGTTTAAAAAAACCGTCACCCCGGCGTTAAAGAAGTGTGCCCGCGGAAGTATTTCAGGTAAATCTGGATAGAAAATCTATATCAGTCATGCCGGCTATGAAGTCATGGTCCTTCATGATCTTCAGATGCAGCGGTATGTTCGTCTTGATCCCGCCTATGTGGAACTCCTCAAGGGCCCTTGTCATGCGGGCTATGGCCTCCGAGCGGTTCTCGGCGTGGACTATGAGCTTGGCTAAAAGGTTGTCGTAGTACGGGGGTACGGTATACCCGCAGTATAACGCGCTGTCGACCCTGACTCCGGGGCCTCCGGGGATGATGAGCTCGGTGATCTTGCCCGGAGACGGCACGAATGTCTTCGGGTCCTCGGCGTTTATCCTGCACTCGATGGAGTGCCCGGTCATGGCGATGTTCTTCTGCTTGAGGGTAAGTTTCTTGCCCATGGCGATATTGATCTGCTCTTTTAAAAGGTCCACCCCGGTCACGAGCTCGGTTATCGGGTGCTCGACCTGTATCCTCGTGTTCATCTCCATGAAGTAGAAGTTCTTGTTCTTGTCGAGGAGGAACTCCACGGTGCCGACATTGGTGTATCCTATGCCCTTGGCGAGCTTCACCGCCGCGTCTCCCATCTTGTGCCTCAGGCGGGCGTCCACCTGGGGGGAAGGAGACTCTTCGAGTATCTTCTGGTGCCTTCTCTGTATCGAGCATTCCCTCTCGCCGAGATGCACCACATTGCCGTGCTCGTCGGCCACTATCTGTATCTCGATGTGGCGCGGGAGCTCGCAGAACTTCTCTATGAAGACCTCGCCGTCGCCGAAGGCCGAGACGGCCTCCATCTTCGCCATGTTAAAGGCGCTTGCCAGGCTCGCCTGCGTGTGCACGAGCTTCATGCCGCGCCCGCCGCCTCCGCTTGCGGCCTTGATGAGGACCGGGAAGCCGATCTTTTTGGAGACCTCCAGGGCCTCCTTCTCGTCGCTTATGCCCCTGTTGCTCCAGGGCAGGACCGGGACATTGAGCTCCTCGGCGGTCTTTTTTGCCTGCACCTTGTTGCCCATGAGCCTCATGAGCGCCGAGGTCGGCCCTATGAACTTTATGCCGCACTTCTCGCACGCCTCCGCGAACCCGGCGTTCTCGGCCAGAAACCCGTAACCCGGGTGCACGGCCTCGGCGTCCGCCACTTCCATCGAGCTTATGAGCGAGGTGATGTTCAGGTAACTGTCCTTGCTCTTGGCGGGCCCTATGCAGATGGCGCCGTCCGCGAACCGGGTGTGGAGCGACTCCCTGTCGGCCTCGGAGTAGACCGCAAGGGTCCTTATGCCCATCTCCTTGCAGGCCCTGATTATCCTTATCGCTATCTCGCCCCTGTTGGCGATCAGAATCTTATTGAACATCGATTACCTTCTTTAAAGACACCGCGCGCCCCGCGCCCTCACCGTGGAGGGCAAAAGCCGCCGGCGTTCCGTTACGGTTATTTTCAGCTGTCGCGGACCCCCGCGGGCATGAACGCCCGCAGAGGCCGGCTTACCTGGAGACCTCTATATGGAAGAGCGGCTCGCCGTACTCTACCGGCTGGCCGTTGTCGACGAGTATCTGGACGACCTTGCCGTTGTATTCGCACTCTACTTCGTTCATCAGCTTCATCGCCTCGATTATGCAGAGCGTCTGGCCGCTTTTTACGACGGACCCGATCTCCACGAACGGCTGGGCCTCCGGCGAAGCCGACCTGTAGTAGGTCCCGACCATCGGGGATGTCACGATCTTGATGTTCTCGGCCTTTGCCCTCTCAGCCTCTTCCTTCTTGATCTCGTTAGCCGACTTCGGGGCCGGGGCCGGGGCCAAAGCGGCGGCGGGCGCCTGGAATACCGGCTGCGCTACTCCAGCGGCCACCCCTCTTTTAAGCCTCAGCTTGCCGTCCGCGCCTTCGATCTCGAACTCAACGATGTCGGTCTCCCTTAAGAATTTATATATGGCTTTTATGTCCTTTATCTCCATCTATCCTCCTATTACAGGCAAACAAAATCCTTTGGTGTTTTCGTAAGAACCTCAGCGCCGCCTTTTACCACGCGAACCATGTCCTCGATACGGACCCCGCCCCACCCGGGGATGTATATCCCGGGCTCCACGGTAACGACCATCCCCTCTTCCAGCACATCCGTGCTGTTGGGGCCCAGCGACGGCCCCTCATGCACCTCAAGCCCCACTCCGTGGCCGAGCCCGTGGCCGAAGTACTTGCCGTACCCGGCCTTTTCTATATGTCCCCTGGCTGCCCTGTCCACCTCGGCGGCCTTTACTCCTGGGCGTATCTTCCCTATCGCAAGCTCCTGGGCGGCCAGTACCGTAGAGTAGACCTTCATCTGTTCGGCGCTCGCCCTGCCCATGCAGTAGGTCCGCGTCTCATCGGAGTTGTAGCCGTTGAGCACTACACCCATGTCGACGACGACCAGCTCGCCTTTTCTGATCCTCTTGTCCGAAGCCTTGCCGTGCGGCAGGGCGCCCCTGAACCCGGAGGCTATTATCGTGTCGAAGGCTGTAGAGTCCCCGCCGGACTCCCTGAACGAGCGCTCTATCAGAAGGGCCGCGTCCTTCTCCCTCACCCCGGCGGCAAGGGTCTTTTGGGCCGTCAGGTAGCCCTTGTCGAGCACCTTGACCGAGTCTCTGATAAGGGATATCTCGACAGGTTCTTTTATTGTCCTCAGCGCGGCCACGGCGCCGGAAAGGGGCTTGAGCCTGGTTTTGGGAAGCGCCTTTTTGACCTTCAGGAAATTATCGTAGCTTAAATCGCCTCCCTCGAAACCGAGCGTCCGCACTTTCATGGAGGCCGCGACGGCCGCTATCGTTTCCAGGGCCTTTTTATATATCTTCACCCTGCAGCCGCGTACTTCTTCCTTCGCCTGGGTGGCGTATCTGCTGTCTGTAAGGAACCAGCTCTTCTTCTCTGTCACAAGGAGATATCCGCTTGAGCCGGTAAACCCCGAGAGATACCTTATGTTCTTTATGTCGGAGATTAGAAAGCCGTCCGCTCCGGCGCTCTTGATGGCAAGCCTCAACCCGCCAAGGCGCCCCTTTATGCCGGCCGCGCTTCTTATTTCAGCTCCATGGCGGCCTTCGCCGCCGCCTTTCTCAGAAGGAAACGCGCCTTTCCGGTGCCGGAGTCTTTTTTTATGACCAGGGCTATGTAGTACTCCTCGGTGACCATCCTTAGAAGGACATCCATACCCGCGGTCGTCACTACCACCTCTTCGACGGTCCCGAGGTTCAGAAGCGTGGAGGCGTTTTTTATCTCGTCTACGACCTTGCCGTATTCGATCCCGACGGTCTCGACATCGCAGTCCTGAGCCGCGGCGTACTGGGTGACGGCGATGCCGTCTACCCCCATAAGGGTAGCGGCGGCTCCCCCGGCCACTCCTTCAACAAGCTCTTTCAACATATCCTGGAAAGACATATTCACCCGTTCCCTGAACGCCTGTTGACGCGGCCCTTGAACGGACAGCGTATCCGGCCATGCGGCCACACCTTCCCGACACCCTCACGGAAGCGCTACTCTGTCTTGGACGCGGGCGCCTTTTTTCCCCTGCCCTTCACGGCAAGACCCTTGAGCGTTTCTATCTTTGATCTGAGCGCCGGGTCCCCGGGGGTCGTGTCGGCGAGGATCTTGTAGACCATCAGGGCGTCCTCGAAGAGCCCCTGTTTCTCAAGTACCTCCGCCATAGTCAATGTGAAAAAAATATCGTCGCCTGCTTTTATGTTGGCCATATCATTAATGTAGGGCGGTTAGAGGTACAATGACCTAAATTATTAAAGAATCACCTTTAAGTCAAGGACAAACTTGCGTCTTACAAAAACCTTTGTTTTTCAACGAGATACGCCTTTTAAAAGCGCGCCCCGTCCGCTTTCTTACGGCTTCGGTTTTTCTCCCGTCCGACCCCCCCTTAAAGTCCGGCGTACAAAGCCTTGAGCTCTTCTTCGCCGACTACCTCGAGGCTTACGGTCCCGATACGCTTTATCAGGACGAAACGCATCGCTTCGGAGGAGACTTTTTTATCGAGCCTCATCGACTCTATCCACGCCTCGACGGCAAACTCCGGAGGCTCAGTCGGCAGCCCTACCGAGGAGACAAGCCCCTTTACCCTCTCTACCACCCCCGAATCGCAGAGCCCCAGGGCCGCCGATAGCCTCGCGGCAAGATACATCCCGATGGCGACCGCCTCGCCGTGCTTGTATGTGCCGTAACCGGAAAGGGCCTCTATGGCGTGGCCGAAAGTGTGCCCGAGGTTCAGTATCGACCTCAGCCCCTGCTCCGTCTCGTCGGCCCCGACGACCTCCGCCTTTATCTCGCACGACCTCTCGATGGCCCTTGTGAGCTCCGCGCCGAGGCCAAGGAGCTTCGAAGAGTTCTCTTCGAGGAAGGCAAAGAAAGCCGGGTCCCGGATGATCCCGTACTTTATCACCTCGGCGAGGCCAGCCCTCACCTCGCGCGCATCCAGCGTCTTTAAGACATCCGGGTCTATGAACACGGCTCTCGGCTGGTAGAACGCGCCTATGAGGTTTTTGCCCCTCGGGTGGTTTACGGCGGTCTTTCCGCCTACGGAGCTGTCCACCTGTGAAAGAAGCGTCGTAGGCACCTGTATGTAGGGGACGCCCCTCAGGTAAGTAGCGGCCACGAACCCCGTCAAGTCACCGATGACCCCGCCTCCGAGGGCTATTATCGGGGAGTTCCTCTCCATCGTGTTCTCTATCAGCGCGTCGTAGACGGTCGTGGCTACCTCTATGGTCTTATACTCCTCGCCGTCCGGGAGCGTTATGAGGAATGGAGAAAAACCCGAGCCCTTGAGGCTCTTTAAAAGCTCCCCGGCGTATAGGTCCCCCACAAGCGGGTTTGTCACCACGGCCGCCTTGCCCTTGAAACCGAGGTCCTTCATCCTCGCGCCTACCTCGGAGAGCAGACCGCTTTTTATCATTATCGGGTACGACCGTTCCCCGAGCTCTACAGTGATGGTACGCATTGTGATATCCTTTTAAAAGTTTTTCTCTTTTTCCAAAAGCCCCGGGGCCTACCCGGCCTGCTCCAGAAAGGCCTTTATCTTCTCGACCACTTCCTCTATCTTCGCCCCGGTGGTATCGACCGTAAAGTCGGCGTCGGCGTAAGCCTCTTCCCTTTCGGCCAGGAGCCTCTCAACGGCCTCTTTTTTGTCGGGACCCGAAAGAAGCGGCCTGTCCTCCCTGCCTCCGACGCGCCTTAATATCTCGTCCACGGACGCCCTTAAGCATATCAGAGCGCCCCATGCCTTGAGCCTCTTCCTGTTCAACGGGTCTACCACGGCCCCTCCGCCCGTGGACAACACGATCCCCCTCCCGAACAGGCCGCTTGAGAGTTTTGCTATGACCTCGCTTTCGGTCCTTCTGAAGCTCGCCTCGCCGTTGACCCTGAAGATCTCCTTTATCGGCAGACCCGCCTCTTTTTCTATAAGGTCGTCGATGTCCAGGAACTTAAGGCCCAGCTCTTTGGCAAGCCTTCTGCCGAC
>JACRCJ010000333.1 GCA_016219075.1 Deltaproteobacteria bacterium
ATGCTCGCCCACAGGTACATCGGCAAGGGCGTGGAGCTTGTCGTGGGCATCGAGGCGAGGGGTTTTATAGTGGGCGCCGCCCTCGCTTATAAGCTCGGCGCGGGGGTCGTCCTTGTAAGAAAGCCGGGAAAGCTCCCGCATAAGACCCACAAGGCAACATATACGCTTGAGTACGGCAAGGACACCCTTGAGATACACCAGGACGCCATAGAAAAAGGGCAGAAGGTGATAATAGCCGACGACCTCCTCGCAACCGGCGGCACCGCAGGGGCCGTTGCGAAGCTCGTCTCCGACATGGGCGCAAAGATCCTTGAGTGCGCCTTCATAGTCGAGCTTGAAGACCTCAAGGGCAGAGAGAAGCTCAAACCGCACCCAGTATTCTCGCTTATCAAGTACTGACGACGCGGCCTTTCGATGACAACTCCCCGGGGTTTAAAGCCCAGGGGATTAAAGATCCCAGGCGGGGCTAAAACCCCGCTTTTTTTTGCGAGCGTTTTGAATGCGTCCTGACTACATCCCCGTAATACTCCTTTTCCTGGTATTCCTCCTTATAGCCGTCAGGCAGATCGGCGGCTTCAGGCTCGATATCTGGCAGATAATGCTCGTTGGGGCTTTGGCCGTCCTTGCTACAGGCAGTATCACTCCGGCAGAAGCCGCGAGGTCGATAAACCTCGATGTCATCTTCTTTCTCTTCGGCATGTTCATCGTCGGAGAGGCGCTTGTCGAGAGCGGGTACCTGTATCATCTCTCGTTCGGGCTTTTCAAGAGGGTCCGAAGCGCGGATTCCCTCATCCTCATGGTCCTTTTCGTCATGGGGTTTTTTTCGTCCTTCCTGATGAACGACACTGTGGCGATAATAGGGACGCCTCTTGTGTTGTACTTCTCCGCCAGGCACGGGGTCTCTGGAAAACTCATGCTTCTGGCGCTTTGTTTCGCCGTCACCACCGGGAGCGTCGCAAGCCCCATCGGGAACCCTCAGAACCTCCTGATAGCCATTGGCGGGAATATCCCCAACCCGTTTCTGACATTCTTCAAGTACCTCTTCGTCCCGACGGCGGTAAACCTTTTTGCCGCGTATATCCTGTTGAAGATATTCTACAGGAAAGAGTTCCATTCAAGGCCTCTTGAGACCATGAGGGAGGAGGTAAGGGACAGGGGGCTCGCAAAACTCTCGAAGGTATCGCTGTGGATAATCTTCGTACTCATCGTCCTGAAGGTGGTAACGGTCTTTACGGGCTGGATGGACTTCAGGCTCACTTACATCGCCATCTCGGCGGCCCTGCCGATAGTCGCCTTAAGCCCGAAGCGGTTGAGGATACTTAAGCGCATAGACTGGCACACCCTCGTATTTTTCGCCGCCCTCTTCGTCTTCATGGAGAGCGTTTGGAGGTCCGGGTTCCTGCAATACCTTCTGAACGGTTACGGAGGCGAGCTCTCCGGGGTCGAGCCTGTACTTCTGATAAGCGTCGTCGGCAGCCAGCTCCTGTCGAATGTCCCGTTCGTCGCCCTCTACCTGCCTGTTTTGGCGCACCTCGGCACCGGCGTGAAGGGCATGGCCGCTTTGGCCGCCGGAAGCACCATAGCCGGGAACCTCCTTATCCTCGGGGCCGCAAGTAACATTATCGTCATCCAGAACGCGGAGAAGAGAGGCGAGACTCTCTCTTTTTACGAGTTCGCAAGGGTCGGGGTGCCGCTTACCGTGATAAATATCTTCGTCTACTGGGTCTTTTTAATAGTGGTGTAGGGGGTCCGACTGACCCGTTCCGATTTCGTTTTACAGCACTTCCAGAATTACGCACTTGAGGTACTCCGTCTCAGGTACCGATAGAGAGACCGGGTGGTCTTTCGCCTGCGAGCGGGACTCTATTACTCTGGCCTGTCTCCCTGCGTCCCTGGCCGCCGAGCGGAGCATCTCCATGAAAGCGATTCTATCGATATGGTAGGAGCATGAGGATGTGGCAAGAAGGCCGCCCTCCTTCAGAAGCTTCATGGAGGAGGCGTTCAGGTCCCTGTACGCCCTGAGGGCCTCGCTGATCCTGGTCTTTGATTTGACGAAGGCCGGAGGGTCGAGGACCACGAAGTCGTAACGGCTCCCCCTGTATATCTCGTCCTTTACGAAATCAAAG
>JACRCJ010000335.1 GCA_016219075.1 Deltaproteobacteria bacterium
CCTGCCGCCTCTCTTGACAACGCCGCAAAGCATGATTTAATCATAGGTACAGGCTTTTTCAGGTGCGCGAAAACCTTGCGTTTTTTTCAAGAGGTGAGTTATGTCCAGGGAAGCGTTCGGAAGGCCGGGTCTCTCCCCGGCATGGTCCCGCGCCTCGAAACAGGGCGTGGGTACATCCTTGAGCGACAGGTCAAAGGTCTGGTTCACGATAGCCGGCGGGGTGGTGACCGAGGTCTACTACCCCACCGTGGACACGGCCAACACCAGAGACATACGGTTCCTGGTGACCGACTCGAAGACCTTTTTCGACACGGAAGGCAAAGACACCACGGCCGAGGTCTCGTACATCGAAGCTAAGGCCCCGGCCTACCGGGTCACGAATACCGCGAAGTCCGGCGCCTATGTGATAACAAAAAAGATACTCACCGACCCGGACTCGGACTCTCTCGTGATGAATGTAAGCTTCGATGCGCTCAAGGGAGACGCCAAAGACTACAGGCTCTTCATACTCTTCGCCCCGCACATAAAAAACCGTGGCTTCGAGAACTCCGGCAGGTGCGCCGCATACCGGGACAGAACCTACCTTATCGCCAGACGGGAAGATATCGCGCTGGCTCTCACCTCGGATGTCCCCTTCGTAAAGATGTCCGCCGGGTACTCCGGCTTCTCCGACGCCTGGCAGGACCTTGAAAACGACTTCCACATGGACTGGTCCTTTGATGAGGCTACTGACGGCAATATCGCGCTTGCGGCCGAGGTCCGGGTATCAGGCGAGTTCAATATCGTCCTCGGCTTCGGCAGAGACGAGGTGGAGGCCGTGCTCGAGGCCGGAAAGGCGCTTTCTCGAAAGTACTCGGAGATAGAACGGGAATACATACTGGGATGGAAGCGGTATATAAAGACGCTCTCGGCGCTTGAGGCAGGGGCCGGGGACGCCGGGGCGCGTTACTGGGCAAGCGCGTTCGTGTTAAAGACCCACGAGGACAAGACCCACAAGGGGGGGCTCATAGCCTCGCTTTCCATACCGTGGGGCGAATCCAGGGGGGACAAGGACTCCGGAGGCTATCACCTCGTGTGGCCCAGAGACCTCGTAAAGGGGGCGCTTGCGTTCATGGCCATGGGCGACATGGAGACCCCGCTGAATACGCTTAAGTTCCTTGAGAGGACCCAGAACCGGGACGGTTCCTGGCCCCAGAACATGTGGCTTGACGGAAGGCCCTACTGGACGGCCGTTCAGCTCGACGAAGTGGCCCTCCCGGTGATCCTCGCCTGGAGGCTTAAAAAGATGGGCGCGCTTGACAGGGACTACTACCCGATGGTCAAGAAGGCCGTCTCCTACCTCCTCAAATGGGGGCCGGTTACGGAACAGGAACGGTGGGAGGAGCAGATGGGGTTTTCGCCCTCAACGATAGCCTCGGAGATAGCCGCCCTCGTATGCGCGGCAAACTGGGCGCTTGAGAAAGACGACCGCCACGACGCCTCCTACATGCTCTCGATAGCCGACTACTGGGCCGCCCGCCTGGACGAGTGGACCTTCTCGGAGTGCGACTGCATGGGCGAAAACACGCCCGGCCACTACTTGAGGATAGTCCAGCCGGACCCGGATTCCCTCACTTCCTCCGTGAGCCAATGCCACATGATCGTCTTCGTAAAGAACCTGTCGTCACCACAGCCCCACCACCAGGGAGAGCTCGTGGACGCGGGTTTTCTGGACCTCGTAAGGTACGGCGTAAGGGACCCGCGGGACCCGCGCATACTGAGCTCGCTCAAGGTCGTGGACGGGATGATACGGTTCGAGCACAGGGACCTTGTCTCTTTCTACAGGTACAACTGGGACGGGTACGGAGAAAAAGAGGACGGCAGCCCCTTTGACGGCACGGGGGTCGGCAGGCCCTGGCCTCTCATTACCGGAGAGAGGGCGATGTACGAGGCCGTGGCCAATGGGCCCATTAGGAAGTACCTGGACTCACTCGAGGGCTTCGCCAACGAGGGCCTCATGCTCCCCGAGCAGATATGGGACAAATCCGACCTGCCCGGAAAAGAGCTCTTTACGGGAAAGGGCACCGGCGCGGCCACCCCTCTTATGTGGGCGCACTCGGAGTACATAAAGATACTGAGGACGCTTAAGGACGGCCGCGGCTGCGACATAATAGAAGAGGTCAAAAAGAGGTACGCGGTGGATAAGACCGCGCTTCAGATGACGGCGTGGAAGAAGATCAAGCCCGTAAGCTTCGCCTCCACCTCCGAGGCCGTACGGATCATATCGCACGAGAGGGCTGTCCTCAGGTGGAGCGGCGACGGGTGGAAGACAATAAACGACAGTGAGATGACCGGGACCGGTCTGGGCCTGTACTACCACGACTTCGCCCCCGGAGCCCTGAAGGCCGACTCGATCCTCACCTTCACCTTCCACTATACGGAGAGCGGCGCGTGGGAAGGGAAGGACTTTGAGATACGGGTCTTCGACGCCGTTATGCGACAGGCTGCGCCATTGGCGGGCAATTAGAGCTGAGAAGCGGAGAATGGTCCTTTACAATAAAAAAAGGGGCGCTTTAAAAAAGCGCCCTTTCATCCCAAGCGAATGCGAAACTTACACGGGAGTCATTTGCAAAGAGTGTGACCCCGAAAGTTAGCATGCTAACCAGATAGCAACCCAATGAAAACCCGCTTTTAATCAGCAACGGTCTTACGGCAACACCGGGTACTCTAACTTCGGCATGTCGCCCGTGAGGTTCATTCTTCCTGAATTTCGTGGAACTTGCCGTCGAGCAGGGCTACCTTCAGGGCAGGCTTTTTTTCTCCGCGCTCACGGGTCCGCTCCACTACTCCGGTCAGGTAAAACGGGTGTTCGATCAGGTTCACGGCGTAAAACGGACTCTTCGTCTCGAGACTGATGCTTGAGACCTGTTCTTCGTAGACCGCCTCGGGCTTGGCTACGACCATGTAGTTGAATACGGGCGTCAATACAGCCGCGATGAGGAACACTATCAAAGGCCCCGTTGCCAATTTCACGCACCCCCGATGTGATGATTGTTACAGTGTAGTATATTTATCCACAGTTGTCAAAAACCATTTTTATCATGCTTTTTCCGCTCCTGCCGCATACTCTATTACATTTTTAATCAGCCCCTTGAACCTCTCATCCCCCGAGCCTGCCCTGATCATAATCGAACCGGCCCCGGCCCCGACCCCAAGCTCCACCGCTGATTTTATCTGCCTCTGCTCCCAGATGTCCTTACCCGCTACCATCTCCCACCTGCCGAACGACTTTATCACCCCGAGTCCCGCGATATCGGCCCCGACCCGGTCCCCGCTGGCTATTATAATGCCCGTGTGCGCGGGTGTGCCCGACCACGGCCCGCCTTCTATCATGGAAACCGTCCCGTCTACTATGTTAAGGTCCGGCGAGTACGCGAGGTTGAAGTCCGCTATGAGTTCCTCCCAGTGAGAGGAGTCTATGATGTAGGGCCTCTGTCTCAAGTGCGTGCACCCGATGAAGTTCTTGAGAGCTATCGAATAACTCGCGGACCTGTGCGTCTTTATGACGGGCAGGTTGACTATGATATCGGGCTTGTATATCCATTCCGTCACATAGGCGCTCTTTATGTACCGCGCCTTCGGCAGGTCCACCTCCGCCCACCCGTAGTCCTCGAAGACCACGACCTCGGCTCCGTTCTCCTCGGCTGCCTTCTTTATCCCGTTTTTCCTCATGTTCCTGATTGTAGACAATGTCGAGAAGGCCGACATGTCGCCGACATAGACCTTTTTCGCACCAAAGCCGTAAAGTATCCTCACAAGGGCCGCGACGACCTCGGGGTTTGTGGTGGCGGGGCTGTCCTCTCCGGAGACGACATTGGGCTTTACGAGGACGGTTTTCCCGGCCAGGCCGAGTTTTTCAAAGCCGCCTGCAAGGCTTACGGCCTCTCTTATCTTGTCTTCGACAGTACCGCTACCCGATATCCCGACAAGTGCCTTGCCGCCCTCCATGAACCGGTTCCGAGAGAGCCTCGGAGCCATCTTCTTCGAGGGCCTGAATAGAAACTGCGCAAGCGCCCCCCTCTCCCCTGAGAAAAGGAGGAGGAGAAATACCCCGAAGGTCTTCAATATCGACCGCCTTGACAGCATATCGATCCGCCCCCGTATAAG
>JACRCJ010000015.1 GCA_016219075.1 Deltaproteobacteria bacterium
CTCTTAGGGTCTAATACCCCGCGGCTTGCCGCGTCATTTTAAATCTCCTCCCCCTTGACGGGGGAGGCAGGGTGGGGGTGAAGAAGATTCCACCCTCCCCGCTTCCCGTTGCATCGGAAGAGCGCAACGGGAGCCCAGCCCTCCCGTCGAGGGAGGGGAGGTATAAGGGAGATACCCCGTAGCTTGTTACGGGGTGTTTCATTTTTGTCTTTCCAAAGTCCGGGCAGTGGCTTTTTCCGGAGGCGCCGTAACGATAGACCTCCCGCGAAAAAGATGCTAATATGTCACGATATGCCTGGCCTCAAGCCGCTTTACAAGGATAACGGAAGGTAGACCCGATGATATATCTCGATAACGCCGCCACATCTTTCCCCAAGCCCGAAGGCGTCTATAAAAGGGTGGACGATGTGTTGAGAAGGATAAGCGGGAGTCCCGGAAGGGCGAGCCACAGGATGGCCGTAGAGGCCGACAGGGTCGTCTTTAGCGCCAGAGAGGCCGTGGCCAGAGTCATCAACGCGAAAGACGCCTCTCGCGTGGCCTTCACAAAGAACGCGACCGAGGCCGTCAATATCGCCATCAAGGGGCTCCTGAAGCCAGGCGACCACCTCGTAACGACCTCGTTTGAGCATAACTCGGTGGCCAAGACCGCCGGGTGGGTCGAACAATGCGGGGTCGAGGTCTCAAGGGTGCGCCCGGACTCCTCAGGGTTCGTGGACCCAACGGATGTGGTCAAGGCGATAAGGAAGAACACGAAGCTCGTCTCGATAGTCCATGCCTCGAATGTCTTCGGCTCCATACAGCCCGTCGAAGAGATAGGCCGCTTATGCAGGGTCATGGGCGTTATCTTCATGGCCGACGGGGCCCAGACCGTGGGCGCCGTCCCCGTGGACATCGAAGCGATGAACATAGACATACTCGCCGCCACGGGCCACAAGGCGCTCTTCGGGCCGCAGGGCACGGGCTTTCTCTATGTGAGGGAAGGGATCGAGCCCGTACCCCTCATAAGCGGAGGCACCGGGGAGCTTGACACGGTGCTTGAGATGCCGGAGCGTCTTGAGTCCGGCACCATGAACACGCCCGGCATAGGGGGGCTTAACGCCGGGGCCGATTTCGTCCTTGGCGTTAGCGTGGAAAAGATAAGGGCCTTTGAGGAGAGTCTCGTGGAAGCCCTTATAGAGGGGCTCGGAGCCGTCAAAGGGGTCAGGATACTCGGCACAAAGGACGCCGGAAAGAGGGCGAGCCTCGTCGCCTTCAACATCGACGGGGTCAAACCTTACGACGCCGGACAGAGGCTCGATAACGACTTCGGGATACTGGTACGCACCGGCGCCCACTGCGCCCCGGACGCCCACAGGGAGGCCGGGACCCACCCGGAGGGGGCCGTCAGGGTAAGCCCCGGGTACTTCAATACCGTTACGGATATCGAAGAGTTCATCAAAGCCGTCGGAACGATCGCGAAGCGCGGGTAAAAGACCGGAAAAGGATAAGAAGGCAAGGCCCAAAATGCTGATACTCGGAATAGAATCGTCGTGCGACGACACGGCGGCCGCGGTGGTCGAAGACGGCCACAGGGTCCTCTCTTCGGTCGTATCCTCACAGGACGACATACACTCAAGGTTCGGCGGGATAGTGCCGGAACTCGCTTCCCGCAGACATGTCGAATCAATCATACCCGTCGTTGACGGGGCGCTTAAGACGGCCTCCGTCACCATCGACGACATAGACGGCATAGCCGTCAGCCGGGGCCCCGGGCTTGTCGGCTCGATACTGGTAGGGCTGTCGTTCGCCAAGGCCGTATCTTTCGTAAAGGCTGTCCCGTTTACCGGGGTGAACCACATAGAGTCGCACCCGCTGGCGGCGTTCCTTCATGAGGAGGACTCTCACGAGCCGCCCCGTTTCCCGTTCGTCTCCCTTGTCGTATCCGGCGGGCACACGACGCTCCTTCTCATGGAGAGCCACACGAGCTACCGCATCCTCGGCCAGACGCTCGACGACGCCGCCGGGGAGGCCTTTGACAAGGTCGCCAAACTCCTCGGGCTCGGCTACCCAGGAGGGGCGGCCATCGACAGGCTCGCCAGAACCGGAGACCCGGCCTCTGTACAGTTCACACGCCCGTACCTCGCCAAAGGGAACCTGGACTTCAGCTTCAGCGGCATCAAGACAGCCGTGCTCACCCATGTGCGGGGGCTTGATGGCGCCCTTGACGGCAAGACCGCGGGGGATGTCGCCGCAAGCTTTCAGGAGGCGGTAGTCGATGTCCTTGTGGACAAGGCGCTCTGGGCGCTTGAGGCCACGGGCTCCACAGACCTTGTCGTGGCCGGAGGTGTGGCGTGCAACTCAAGGCTGAGGGCACGGCTTTCCGAGGCGGCTAAAAAGGAGGCCGTGAGGCTCTTTATCCCTCCGCCCAGGTTCTGCAGCGACAACGGGGCGATGGTGGCGGCCCTCGGCTACCACCAGATAAAAAAAGGCATGACCGGCGACCTCGACATGAACGCCATGCCCACCTGGGAAGGGTTTTAATTTTAGTATCATGCCGCCCATACAAGCGGTGCGTTTCTTGTATGATCAAGCCCTCCCGGCACGCGAAGGGTTTTAATTTTAGTATCATGCCGCCCATACAAGCGGTGCGTTTCTTGTATGATCAAGCCCTCCCGGCACGCGAAGGGTTTTAATTTAACCATCAACTCCCACGGCAAACGAAGCAGGGCCGGGGTTTTATTTTTTCTCTTGGGGTCTAATACCCCGCAAGCTTCCCGCGCTTTGCAAAAGGCCTTTTTGCGCGCTGGTCGCGCGCCTCGGGGCGATTGCTCCACTCGCTGTCAAGTTCGCGCGCAATAAATACAGAGGCTTGCTCGCTCGCTTTCTTTTATGCTCGCTACGCAATGCCCCTGGTGTTTTGTTAAAAACAATAAATACCCCGAAGCATTGCTCTTGGGAGCCTTACGCGGGTTCAGGGTTGCACCCTGAACCCTGAATTCCGAATGGTAGCCGCGATCGTTCGGGGTCAATCTGCAAGATTGAACCCGCCAGTAAGAAAGATTGTTTTGATACGGTGGCACAGGTTGCTCTTGCAGGAGCAGGTTTCCATCCTGTTACGAAATATTTGGTTCAGGTTACAAACCTGAACCCGCTAAAGAAGGTTTTAATTTTATCTAAAATGAGATTCGACGAAGAAGACGATAACGGGACGCGCCCCTTTCAAAACCCGTTTCCCAAAAAGAGGTTCGGCCAGCACTTCCTCGCCGACAAAAACCTCATAAGAAAGATAGTCGCCTCAGCCGGGGTCGCCCCCGGAGACCGGGTCCTTGAGATAGGCCCGGGCCGCGGCGCTCTGACCGAGGGGCTCATCGAGGCGGGGGCTCAAGTCACGGCCATTGAGGTCGACCGGGACCTCTCCCGGCTCCTCAAGGAGCGGTTCCCCGACGATTCCACCCTCAAGGTCATCGAGGCCGACGCCCTCAAGGTATCGTATGCCGAGCTTTCAAAGGCCGAGGGACACAGGTTCAAGCTCGTAGCGAACCTCCCGTACAACATCTCCGGGCCGATACTCGCCAGGTTCCTCAAGGAACGCGAGGCATTCACCATAATGGTGTTGATGTTCCAGAAGGAGGTCGCCGAAAGGATAGCCTCGCAACCCGGGACGAAGTCCTACGGGGTGCTATCGGTACTCTCGCAGGCCTATACCGATGTTAAGATAGAGTTCCAGGTATCGCGTAACCTCTTTTCCCCGAGGCCGAAGGTGGACTCGAGTGTCGTGAGTTTCCGGGTCCTCGACCGCCCCAGGGTCGATATAGAGGACGAGGCGTTCTTCAAGACCGTGGTAAAAAGCGCGTTCGGCACCCGCAGAAAGACGCTCCTTAACTCCCTTAAAACCTTAGGGTTCGGGAAAGAGGGGCTGATACGCGCCCTTGAAGAAGCGGGGGTGGACCCCGGAAGAAGGGGGGAAACGCTCTCTTTGGATGAGTTCGGGGCCCTTGCGAAGGCCCTCTCAAAGCTAACTCTCTGATCTATAAGTGAAAATATCTGAAATGGATCTGCCCGGCAAAACCCCCGGAGGAGGCCTTACTTGGTCTTGACTTTTTCTCCGGCCTGAGATAATTTGTCAGTAAACAGCGGAATTTTCGCGTCCAAACCCCGGTAAAATGGAAAAATCACGGTATATCGCTATAGAGGGCCCCATCGGCGTAGGGAAATCCAGCCTTGCCGAGTTCCTTGCAAAAGAACTTAACGGAAGAACTCTGATAGAAGAGGTGGACAGCAACCCATTTCTGTCGAACTTCTACTCCGACATCAAGAAGTACGCCTTCCAGACACAGCTCTTTTTCCTCTTGAGCCGCTACCAGCAGCAAAAGGACATGTTCCAGCCCGAGCTCTTCAACTCCACGATCATCTCTGACTACCTCTTCGCCAAGGACAGGATATTCGCGTACCTGAACCTCGATGAGAACGAGCTGGGGCTCTACGAACAGGTCTACAGGCTCCTTGACACGAGGATCCCGAAACCCGACCTCGTCATATACCTCCAGGCCTCGACCGATGTCCTTTTGAAGAGGATAGGCAGGCGGAACAAGGAGTACGAGAAGAATGTAAAGGAAGAGTACCTCGAAAAGCTCGTTGACGCCTACAACAGGTACTTCTTCTATTACAGCGACACCCCTCTCCTGGTCGTCAACACCTCCGAGATAGACTTCGTCAACAACCCGGCGGACCTTACGAACCTCGTAAGAGAGATAAAAAAGATGAAGGGCGGCAGCCAGCACTACATCCCGCTGACCGCGCGCTGAAGCCGCCCCGGATGGGATAGGGTTGTAGAACGGCTTGATTTGGGATATAATCAAATTCTCAGGTCTAAAGGCGCTCGATCCTTTAAACGAACCTTCCCCGGGCTTTAAACCCCTGGGTTTCAAGAGCGTTAAAAATAAAAACCTTGACCTTCCGGGAGTCTTCGGAAGGTCTTTTAGCAGGCTGCTGAAAAAGTCCCATCTGCGGCGTTGTCTTCGTCGTTCGTCACTGCGGCGTAGCCAAAACTACGCCTCATTCCTCACTCCTCGACGCCTTGCATCTGGAACTTTTTGAGCAGCCTGAACAAATTTTGGGTTTTTCAGCAGCCTGTTAGTTAGGATGGAGATGAAAAAGATAACGGTCCCCGATATCCTGAAGATGAAGGTTGAGGGCAGGAAGATCCCGGTCCTCACGGCGTACGGCTTTCAGATGGCCCGCGTCCTCGACGCCGCCGGAATTCCCGTGCTTCTCGTCGGAGACTCGGCCGGGATGGTCGAGGCCGGGTACGAGAACACCCTGCCGGTCACGATGGACGAGATGGTCTACCATGCGAGGTCGGTCGCCAGGGGCAGGTCAAACGCCCTTCTGGTTTCAGACATGCCGTTCGGCTCCTACCAGGTGAGCATAAGCGAGGCGAGAAAAAACGCCGTGCGTCTGGTGAAGGAAGGAGGAGCCGAGGCCGTAAAGGTCGAGGGAGGAGTGAGGAGCGCCGAGGCCGTGCGCTCGATAACGGAGATGGATATACCCGTGATGGGGCACATCGGGCTTACCCCCCAGTCGATACACAAAATGGGGGGCTACAGGGTGCAGGGAAAAGGCAAGTCCTCCGGGGCCCTCATCGACGACGCCAGGGCGCTTGAGGACGCCGGGGCCTTCTCGGTGGTTCTCGAGGGCATACCCGCTGCTCTGGCCAAAGAGATAACCGGGTCGCTCTCGGTCCCCACGATAGGCATAGGCGCCGGGCCCTGGTGCGACGGACAGGTCCTGGTCGTTGACGACATGCTCGGTCTCAATACAGACCCCCGTCTTCCGAAATATGTAAAAAAATACGCCGACTTAAAGACCGTCATACAGGCCGCAGCCGAGGAATACATAAAGGATGTTGCCGAGGGGAGGTTCCCGGCCAAGGAACAGTCATATTAGCGGAAACCATGAGGATAATAGAGGAGATAGATGAGATGAGGGAGTGCGCCGCGAAGACGCGCTCCCTCGGCTTGAAGGTGGTCTTCGTGCCCACGATGGGGTGTCTGCACGACGGGCACAGGGAGCTTTTAAGGGCAGCCAAAAAGTCCGGCGACCTCCTCGTATTGAGCATATTCGTAAACCCGGCGCAGTTCGGCCCGAAGGAGGACTTCGCCTCGTATCCGAGGGACATGGTCCGCGACCTCGAGATAGCAGGTGATGAAGGCGCGGACGTGGTCTTCACCCCGAAAGCCGCGGATATGTACCCTGAGGGGTACTCGACATTCGTGGAAGTCGGCGCTCTCGGCGATAAGCTCTGCGGGGCGTCGAGGCCGGGGCACTTCAGAGGGGTGGCCACTGTAGTACTTAAGCTCTTCAATATCGTCACTCCTGATACGGCCGTATTCGGAAAGAAGGACTATCAGCAGTTACTTATAATAAGGAAGATGGCAAGGGATCTGGACCTCGGCCTCGATATAATCGGAGTTGAGACGGTCAGGGAGCCCGACGGGCTGGCACGGAGTTCGAGGAACAGGTACTTGAGCCCGGAGGAGAGAGAGGCGGCCCGCTGCGTGCCCGAGGCGATCGAGGCCGCGAAAGAGGCTTTTTCTGCGGGGGTGAATGACGCGTCCCTTTTGACGGGAAAGATGAAAAAAATCATAGAGAAACAACCCCGTGCCGTGGTAGATTATATAAAGGTCTGTGACACGGAATCGCTTGAGGACCTCGGCATGATAGAGACCAACGGGCTTGTGGCCCTTGCAGTAAAGATAGGCCCCGCACGGCTTATAGACAACTGCGTCCTTGAAAAAGGGGCGCCGCGCCGGACCGGGGCGCTCTGAGACCCGGTAAGCGGAAGCGCCGGAGGGTTTCATTTTCAATCAGGAGGAGACAGGACAGATGCAGCGCGTTATGTTGAAGAGCAAGATCCACAGGGCAACGGTTACGGACGCCAACCTCGACTACGAGGGGTCGGTCGCCATTGACGAGGCCTTGATGGAGGAGGCCGGGATATACGAGTTCGAGCAGGTGCAGATATACGACATAAATAACGGCAACCGCCTGACTACCTACGCGATAAAGGGCGAGAGGGGAAGCGGCGCCATATCCATAAACGGCGCGGCCGCCCATCTGGCCGGAAAGGGCGACCTCGTCATAATAGCGACCTACTCCGTTCTCGATGAGAACGAGGCCCAGAAGCATTCGCCGGTCCTCGTTTATGTGGACGGGAAGAACGCCATTAAAAAAGTGAGTTCCAAACTGGCGGCAGGCTCCTTATGAGCAAAGGCATAAAAGGCTATTTTCTGACGGGGCTTCTCGTTGTGCTGCCTGTGTATCTGACCGTCTATGTGCTCTCCATCATAGTGGGGTTCATGGACAAGATATTCACCATCATGCCCGCCGCGCTCCAGCCTGACCACTACCTCCCGTTCCACATCCCAGGGCTCGGCATCATCGTCACCTTCATAGGCGTCTTCCTGGTAGGGGTGCTGACGACCAACCTGCTCGGGAAAAAGATGCTCGGGCTGGCCGAGGGGTTGATGGGCAGGCTCCCGCTCGTAAGACCTATCTACAACTCCACAAAGCAGCTCATGGAGACCTTCCTGAAAAAGGACAACGAGGGGTTCAAGAAGGTGGTCCTCATCGAGT
The DNA here is from genome assembly GCA_016219075.1 of Deltaproteobacteria bacterium. Classification (GTDB taxonomy): domain Bacteria; phylum Desulfobacterota; class GWC2-55-46; order GWC2-55-46; family GWC2-55-46; genus JACRCH01. The sequence continues at coordinate 7,615 of JACRCJ010000015.1, forward strand.
TCCCGAAGGCCGGGGTCTACTCCGTCGGGTTCTTAACCGGCAAGGTCAGGGAAGAGCTCAAGGCAAGGACCGGCGAGGACAATGTAAGCATATTCATCCCCTGCACGCCCAACCCCACGACCGGCTACTACATAGTGGCGCGCGAAAGCGACGTCATCTACCTCGACATGAAGGCC
>JACRCJ010000334.1 GCA_016219075.1 Deltaproteobacteria bacterium
CGTGGCCGGCATAATGGCCATGCTCATGAGGACGCAGCTCGCGGGGTTCGGGGGCGGCATAACGGCCAACCCCTCGGCTTACAACACCTGGCTCTACTTCCACGGGGCGGCGATGATACTGGGGTTTCAGATACCGGCCCTGACGGGATTTTTCACGAACTACTATGTCCCGCTCATGATCGGCGCCAAGGACGTCGCGTTCCCCAGGGTCAATGCCCTGAGCGTGTGGCTGTACCTGGTCGGGGTCATTCTGGCCCTTCTGACGTTCGTTGTGCCTGACCCGCCGGACATCATGTGGACGGGGTACCCCCCCTATTCCATCATCACGCCGGGCAATACCGCGCTCTATACCTTCACGGTGCTGATAATAGGGTTCTCCTCCATAGCGGGAGGCGTTAATTTCCTGACCACCATAATACGCATGCGCGCCCCCGGGGTCACATGGAACAAGCTCAATATCTTCATCTGGTGCACCATGGCGGCGTTCGTGATACAGCTCGTGTTCGTCCCCATCCTCGGCGTCGCGGTAACGATGCTCTCGCTGGACAAGTACCTCGGGACCCACTTCTTCGACGCCGCCGCCGGCGGCACCCCGCTCATATACGAGAACCTCTTCTGGTTCTACTCCCATCCGGCGGTCTACGTGATATTCCTCCCGGCCATCGGCATAATCTACGAGATAGTCGCCACATTCTCGAAAAACGGCATCTTTAACTACAAGGGGACCGTCTACGGGGGCATCTGGGGCCTGGTCCTCTTGAGCGGAGTAGTACACGGGCATCACCTCTACGTCTCCGCCGTCCCGGACTGGCTGGCGCTTCTCCAGACCTTCACAACTCTTCTCATAAGCGTCCCGGTGGGCCTGCTGGTCATAGGGCTCATGGGCACCCTCTACAAAGGTTCCATTGAATTCAAAACGCCCATGCTATATGTGGCGGGCTTTTTCTTCCTCTTCCTCATAGGAGGGCTTACGGGCATACCAAACGCCATGTCCGCCATATACATCCACATACACGGCACGCAGTGGATCACCGGCCACTTCCATTACGTCATGGCCACCTCTGTGTCTACGGCGATCATCGGGGGAGTTTACTATGTCTTCCCCAAGATGACGGGGAAGATGTACAATGAAACGCTCGGGAAGATCGGCTTCGCCTTCTTCTTCGTTGGCGTGAATATCACGTTTTTCCTTACCATGTACATGGGCGTTGTCTACGGGATGCCCAGGCGTTACTACAGTTACGCCCAGTTCCCCGAGATAGTGGGGATTCAGAAGGTGACGACGATCGGGTCGTATTTGATCTTCATCGGCGCGGTTGTGGTCCTTATCTCCTGGATACACGGACTGGTAGCGGGCAAGAAGGCCCCTGAAAACCCCTGGGGTTCAAAGTCCCTTGAGTGGACCCATACGCAGTCGCCTCCGCCTCCGGGGAACTATGCCGAGACCCCGAAGCTGCCCGATGACTGGAACCCCTACGGGTACAAAAAATGAAGGGGCTCAGGAGACCGGGGTGCGGATAGAGTGAAGGGAAAAAGGGCGCACGGTGGCTCATGCATGGGGGCTGAGTGCGCCGCCCACCCGAACCGCGGGCATATCAGGATTCCAGCGGTAATGTAAAAAAACAACCGATGAAGAAATGACAGAGCCTTCACAATGGTAAACCGTATGGATCTCAGAAAATACGTACCCCTTTTTAAACTGAGGATATGCGCGCTGATTACCTTAAGCGCGGTAGTAGGGTTCGTTTCGGCTCCCGCCGCCGTAATTTCCTGGAACAAGATGTTTCTTCTGGCAATCTCCACAATGGCGGCTTCTGCGGCAGCGAGCGCTTTTAACCATTACTTTGACTCGGATATAGACGCCGTGATGCGCAGGACCAGAAAAAGGCCGCTTCCCTCCGGTGAGGTGGCCAGCAGCAAAGGCATACTGCTTGCCGCCACTCTCCTTTTTACCGGGTCCATCCTCTTCTCTTTCAAAACGCTCAATTACGCGGCGGGGTTTCACCTCTTTTTAGGAGGGTTCGTTTACGTGGTGCTCTATACGGTCTGGCTCAAGAGGCGGAGCTGGACGAACATCATAATCGGCGGCCTTGCCGGGAGTTTCGCCGTTCTTGCCGGAGGGGCGTCGTCTACGCCGGGGC
>JACRCJ010000083.1 GCA_016219075.1 Deltaproteobacteria bacterium
AACTCTTATTTCAGCTCTTAAGGAATGGCTTGTTCCTTACCAGGAACCTGTCGGCTTCCTTAAGGTATTCCTGTTGCTTGAAAGGGTTGGCCGTGCCGTCGTGCCCGGGTGAATCCGACGGTCTGTCGTCGGGGCGCAGAGTGCCCGAGGACTGGGAGAGCGCCCCTTTAAGGATGGCGATCTCGCCGTACGCGGTCCTCAATTCCTCGAGCAGCGCCTTGTTCTGGGATGTAAGCCTGAGCCTTTCACAGGCGTTCTTTATCACTATCATAAGCTCGTCGAGCCTGAAAGGCTTGGCGATGTAGTCGTAAGCGCCGGTCTCTATGGCCTTTACGGCCGTCTCTATCGTGGCGTACCCGGTGATGATGATGACGAGTATCTCCTTGTCAAGTTCCTTGATCTTCTTGAGCAGAGTGAGGCCGTCCATGCCGGGCATCATAAGGTCGGTTATAACGATGTCGTAGCGTTCCATGCGAAGTTTCCTTAACGCCTCTTCGCCGTCCTTCGCTACCGAGACCTCATAACCCCAGTTCTTTACAGCCTCGGTCAAAAGCTCTCTAAGGTCGCCGTCGTCGTCCGTTATCAGGATCCTGAAATTATTAGATCTCATCCTAAATCAAACCTCTACAGCTGTTTTTTTAAATAATATCCCTGGCCGACGGGCTACCGTTGCCTTCTTTGAGTTTACTGGGTCGCTCTTTACCTGTCAACTGACCCTTTGGCCTTGCTTTCCTCTGTGATACTGGCTATCAGCTGTCCGAATATATGCTTTTTCTTGCCTTCCTCGGATATCCTGATCGAATCATCGGAGCCCGCAGTACCCTTACGGCCATCGCGGACATTGCCGCTGACTGTTTTTTCCGGGAGCGGCGCATTCTGTCCGTTGACCGAATCGATCTTTACCATGTCCAACCCTCCCGGTTTATTCTGACAGTTTTATATCGTCGTTTTTTGGGGTAACTTTAGATGTTTTTAAGATGTTTTCGGCTGTAAAAGGTCTTTAAGGAGTCTGCCGAGGGGGGGGGTGAATAGAGGGACGCAAGAGTTGCGGGGGGATAGGAAGGTTGTCTTTACAAAATAGTTGCGTCAGTACGCCGTATACGCTTTTACCGCCCTGGTGGTCTTTCCTATCTTTTCGAGTTTCGACTTGAAATCCCCTATCGTTCGCTCTATAAGGCCAGCAAGCTCCGTGTCGCTTTTGAGTATCTCATCGGCCAGCGCCTTAAGGTCTTCTTCTCTGGCGTGGAGGGCCTGCAGCTCTCTTATGAGGGTTTCACGCCGCTCCTGGAGCGCGAGCACCTCCTCAAAACCGCCCTCTTCGGCAAGCTTTGTCTGAGACGCCGAGATCTCAAGGATGGTCTTAAGTATCTCCGCCGGTCTGGCTTTACTATATCCCATTGCTTATCCCCGCGCTTTCCCGGATATTTTTCCCGGCCTGCGGCTTCTGGGCCGCCGCAATCCCTTCCCATCCGCTTTTAAGCTCGTTTATGACCAACGTGACGGCGTCAACGGCCGAGGCGTCGTTTTTCAGGTTGGCCTCCGCGAGCTTTTCTATGGAAAAATCATAGAGCCTGGAGAGGTTAAGGGCGATCTCCCCGCCCTCTTCCATGTTCAACGAGTTCTTCAGCTCGCCGATGATGGCCAGAGACCTGTTGATATAAGTGCTCCTTGACTCGATGTCGCCCTCTTTTATCGCCCTCTGGGCGCACTTGTTGAACTTCAACACCCCGTCATAAAGCATTATTATGAGCCGGACCCTGTCGGCCGTCATGACCTGGACCTTCTGGTACTGGTTGACCTTGTTCATCAATCCCCCTATAGACCCGCTAAATAGCTGCTCTGCTGTTTGAGGCTGGCGAGCATCGTCTCAAGGGCCGTGAACTGCCCCCTTATCCGCTCTTCGTAAGCCTCAAGCTGTGCTTCCTTGTTCTTTATGTCTCTCTCGATGTTCGTTATGTTTTTAGTCAGGCCGCTCTGCCTGTTGGTTATCCTGCCGTCCACGGCATTGGTGATGTTGTTTGCCATGTCATAGATGAGACCGCCGAAGCCCTTCGTGGTCTTCGTGGCGGTCGTGTCGGTGAACATGTTGACGACATCGTCGAAGTTCGACGCCAGCGCCGAGGTCAACTTTGTCGCGTCGACGGAGAAGACACCGTCCCTGTCGCTCGTTATGCCGGCGTGCAAAAGCCTGTTCATGGTGCCTGGAAGCCCGGAGACGGCCGATGACATAACCCTTCTCAGGTCGTCCTGAATGGAGCGGGCCACGCTGTCGCCGAAGAAGGGACCGCCGAGCTTTATGTTCGAGTCGTACCTGTTGTTGGCCCTTACATAGCCTATGACGGCGTTGTATTTCTCCACCAGCGCCGTAAGCTTTTTCTGGACCGAGGCCGTGTCCCTGTTGACGGTAAGGGTCACGGTCTTGGCCGGGTCCTCTGCCTTCAGGTCCAGGGTCACCCCGGTTATGACATCCGACACCGAGTTCGTTGAGCGCGTGTATGTAAGCCCGTCTACCGAAAAGGACGCATCCGTTGCGGCCTGCATGGTAGTCGGGAAAGTCAGCGTTGTGTTGTTGGCGGTTATGGTTACGCCGTTTGCGGCGCCCGTGGTATTGCTCGCTATTATAAGCTTGTACGGGTTTGTGGCGGAGCCGTCGTTTACCACGCTTGCCGTAACGCCGGCATTGAGGGCGTTTATCGAGTCCTTGAGGCTTGTGATAGTGGTGGCGGCGTCTACGGAGACGGTCTGCACGGCGCCCGCGCCGGCCTGGAAACTGAAAGAACCGGCCCCTGCTGCCACGGTCGTCGTTGCTGCCGCGACACCCGTGGAGAGGATCTTGTGCGCCTTGGCCGTGTTCGTGACGACGATATTGTAGGAGCCGGTCGTGGCCGTGCTCGAGGTTGTGGCCCCGAGGATGGTAGAGTCCGATATGCTGGCTGTAAAGACCTTGAAGCCCGCGTCCGTCCTCAAGCCGTCGGCGGCGGTCTGCAACTCTTGAACCCTTGTGCTTAAGGTCCCGTACGCGGTCCTGGCCTTCTCAAAGGTGGTCTTTTCCGTCGTCAGTTGCGTCAGCGACATCTTCTGGATGCCGACAAGCTGGGTAATAAGGCCCTGATAGTCAATATTGCTGACCAGACCGGAGGTCGCTGAAATAGGCATGTAAAACTCCTATGGATACCCGCGGCTTTACAGCCGTGGTGCTTTCGTCTACGGGCTCAGCCCGTCCCGTGAAACGGGAATCCGCTCTCATCCCAGCCTTTACAGACCGGGAGTTCCCGCTGAATTAAAACCCTCTTTGCCGCGGGTCTCTACAGCAGGGTCTTAAGTCTTCGTCTTGAAAAGGACTCCGGCAAGCTCGCTCATCCTTTCCCGAATCGACAGAATTTCCTCTGAGGGTATCTGTCTTATCACCGTCCCGGTCTCAGGGTCGACGATCTTTACGACAACGTCCCTGGAGTCTCTCCTTACCTCCAGCCTGAGCTCGGTGTTGAGTCTCTTAAGGAGTATCTGGACCTCCGTGGCGGCCCGGTCCACTTCCTTCGGGTGTATGTCCCTTTTCGCCTCGGCGCCGGGCCCGGCCTTTTTCTGCTCTATGGCTTTCCCGTCCGCGTCAGGGGCGGGGGTGTTCCGACTTACCGGTTTGATCGAAAAATCCATGCTCATACGCCCTCCTGTGGAACGGCGGGGATATTATCCCCGCCGTATCCAGAGGCAGAAGGTTCGACTCTACTATCTCAGGAGCGAAAGAGCGCTCTGAGGAAGCGTGTTGGCCTGGGCAAGCACCGATGTGCCGGCCTGGACCATGATCTGGTTCTTTGTGTACTGCGCCGTCTCGTACGCGAAGTCAGCGTCCCTGATCCTTGATTCCGCCGCCTGGTAGTTGGTGAATGTCACCTGGAGGTTGGAAAGGGCGGCTGAAAGCCTGTTCGTCGAGGCGCCGTATACGGCTCTGGCGTCGTTGATGGCTTTCAGGGCCGTGCTTATGGTATCGATTGCGCTCAACGCCCCGGTCTGTGTGGCAAGTAATCCGGTTACAAGGCCGAGGCCTGTCGCGGCCGTCAGAGCCATCAGTGATACCGAAAGCTGGTCGTTCGCCGTGTTCTTGAAGCCTATGTACATCGTGAGGGCCGAGGTGCTTCCGTTAAGGAGCTTGAAGCCTCCGAACTCGGTCGTGTTGGCTATCCTGTCGATCTCGCTCAGGAGCTTGTCGTACTCGCTGCTGTAGTAGCTCCTTGTTCCGCTGTCGAGTGTGCCCTGAGCCGAGCTTGCGGCAAGCTCGCTCATCCTTGTCACGATGTTGGTGATCTGTTCACCGGCCTTGTCGCTTATTTCCATGGCGCTCACGCCGTCGTTGATGTTACGCATCGAGGCCTGGATCATCCTGGACTGGCCCTTTAACTGGTCGGCCCTGGCGAGACCGGCGGCGTCGTCGGCTGAGCTGTTGACCCTGAAGCCCGATGACAGCCTCTGTACGCTGACTTTTAACTGGCTGCTTGACACTGCAAGGTTCTGCTGCGCGATGAGTGAAGCGATATTAGTGTTGATTGCAAGTGACATGTTCCGTACCCTCCGTAGTTTTTAAATTCGGCATCCTTGCCGTGTTTCTTTGAGTTCGGTTCCGGCCTGCCGGTCAACCCTCCTTTTCGGCCTTACTAACCTCTCTCACATCTATTATCGGAAACGATAATGGAAAACTTTAACGCAAAATCAGGTGGCGTAACCGGTGAAGACCTTTTCCTCCATCCCTGTGATCAAAGGCACAAGCTCATACTCGAGGATATCGGCCATGAGGACCGTGTCTTTGGCCGACCTGGCCGAGTCCAGTTCCTCAAGACGCTCCATCAGAGGTTTATAGAACACGGCAGGGTCTTCCTTGAAGAGGTCGATACGGTACCTGCCTGCCCCCCTGGTAAGAGCAATAGCTGTCTTCAATACTTCTGCAAGCCCCTCGAATATCGCCGCGAACAAGCTCTCGGCGGAAGGCCTTCCCATCCTTAAGTCCGTGGAACAGGACGAGATGTTCTCCTTTATGAACCGTATGTACTCATGAAGTATATCGATGCCTTCAAGCGCGAGGGCCTCTACCGAAGCCGTCATGAGTTTCAACTCCGAGTGCTCCGATATGCGTTTTCCGAGCACGGCCTCGCTCATCCACTCGGCCACGTTCTCGCCGTTCACCCATATCTCCGTGACGCAGCGCCTTACGCCGTGAAGCTCCTTTTCAAGGACCTCCACAAGCTCCTTGAGCGTCGAGTCTCCTTTTGTGTCTTCGTACTCCAACTTTTCTCCGTCGAGATATATGTCGGTCGTCATACCGCTCTCCTTTTTCCGCGTACCGGCTCCGGCCCGTACGAGCCGTCTCTGCACGCGCAGTCCTCGCACCTGTGCCCGCCTTCAGGCGAACAGCATTCGCGGCCCCTGTTTGCTGAAACCGCACGGCGCCTTTTAATCGTCTTTATCGTCCTGTCGAGCACAGGCATAAACTTCCTGCACACGGCTGTTATCTCCGTATAAGAGGCGTTGATGTCGTCAAGGGCCTTTTCAAACCGTTTGGAATCGCTCAGGTCGGAGTCTTCCCTGAGGCCGCTCTTGAGGTTGTAGGTGCTCTCAACGAGGGACTCCCAGATAAACGAACCCCCGCCGGCGTCAAAAAGGCTCTCTTCAAGGGCCTTTATCCTGTCGGCGTTCTTTTTAAGCTCAGGAGTCAGCCCGTTCTTCCTGAAGAGTCTCTTCGCCGAGCGGACTTCCTTCAGGACGGCCGCGGCGAGGGCGCTCATCTTCTTCAATACCCTCTTCATCTCTTCAAAGGACCCGATAAGCCCGTCATAATCCACAGGCCTTCTGTCGCCAACGGCCTCTCTGATGACTCCGTCGAGATCGACCTCTTCATGCACATGCCTCTTTAACACATCCTGCAGGGTCGTATGCTCCATCCCCTCGATATATGCGCCTCCCTCGGTGGCGTTTATGACCTTTACGGGGTTTCCTTTCTGCTTGAGGATACCGACATAACTCTCGAACCACTGATGGAAGGTGACCCAGTCGAACTTGCTCGGCACCGGTTTGCCGTTCAGCCCCTTGAGCCACTGGAGGTTAAAGCAGCTCCTGGCCTTTTCCTTAAGCGTTACATAATCCTCTTCGACGGTCACAGTCCCTTTTTCCCTGTCTATCTTGATGTCCTGGGCCACATAGACGCCTCCCGGGGCGTGGGTCTCGTTCTCTCCGAAGCACAGGTCCTGGCCTATGAAGACTACGGGGTCGCACCCGAACATGACCCCGGCATCGAGGGCCGCAGTAGTCACGCTCCCGCCGCTCGACAGCATATACGAACTCCCCCAGAGTTTCGCGTGCTTTGAGCTTAAGTACATGTACGGGTTGAAAAAGACGAACTTGTCTTTTACCTCCCTTGAGAACATATTGGTGTGCGAGATCTCGGCGAGTATGAGCCTGGTCAACTTGTCCTCCTCTCCGTAGGTGAAGTACTCCGGGAGGTCCACCTTCTCGGACGCTATGACGAAGTCCGGGACAACCCCGTACTGAAGAAGCGGCTTGTAGGCGGTTATCGCGGCTATGATCACGGCCTTGCCCTTGAACTCCTTCAAGAGATGCGCGTTCTTCTTCAGCGAAGGCCCGGCCCCGACCACTACCAACGGCACACCCTTCAACCTGTCCTTCAGGGTATCGAGCGGGGGATGGTCGGGAAGGTGCCTGACGTTGTCGAAATAATTATCAATCCACATGGTGCGCGACTCGATGTCGGTCTTTATGCCCACCTGGTTGGTAAGATGGGCGTTGAATATCCTGTTGGTGAACTCACCGAGCTCCCTTGGGAAGTTTGCCGAGTAGCTTACGGTCTTGTAGCTCAAGATGTCGTCGTGTCCTTCAGGATACCCTCTTACCGCCTCGGCCACCTGTATCAAGTCCCCTACGAGAACAACATGTTCCATCGACAGGGTCTCAGAGAGGTCTACGGTCTTGAGGACCCCCGTGAGTATCTCCATCGAAGGCTCGAAGACTATGACCTTCTCCTTGCCCTCCCCGATGAGAGTCTTTAAGAGGTAGCCGCATCCGAGACCGAAGAGCATGACCCAGTCGGATTTCTTCTCCTTGATCTCACCGTACTGCAGCAGGGCCTCTTTCCAGGGGTCATAGCGGCTGTGGAAGTAGACTCCTTTGAACTTGAAAGTAAAGCCGCCGGAGCGGGCCGGCTCAAGGACTACAGAGGGGCCGTCGTAAGAGACGAGCCTGGCGGCGAGCTCCTTGTTCTTCGACTTTATCGCCTCACAGTTTTTCCTGAATATTTCCATCGCATTATCCTGTTTGATTTTTTAAAGTTCTGAAAACCCGGCGGTTCCAAGTCCAAAGGAGAGGTCATTTAATATTTAGCGGCGGTTATGGAGTAGGTGACCTCGTTATATCCGCGCCAGACCCACCAGGCCGTGTCGTCAACCTCACCATGTGAGTGGTAGAGCCTTAAAAAAAACGAATCCTCCGTAGCCAGTTCCTTGAAGTTGAGCATCGGGACCGAGTATAGCTTCGACTTGTCCGAGGCTATGGTTATCGACTTTTCACTGTCCCCGACCCTCACCCAGCCTTCGGTTGCGCCCAGACACCCGGAGGCAGAGACACTCTGGCTTACAGGCTCGTCGTGGGCGAGTTCGTGTCCCTTGAGGTAGAACCTCTCAGGGGTCTGCCCGCCGTTTACGGTCTCGAACCAGAGGCTATCCCTGTCTAACCCGGCCGGAAGAAAGGTGAATATGCCGAGCCTGAGAGATGATGCGGCAAGGGCGTTTACCTTGAGCGTGCAGGTAAGTGCGACCTCAGGCACGGTCTTTGATATTTTGTATGTTTTCCAGAGTGTTCCGATATCTATTGCAGTCTCGGTCTTAACATATACCCAGGAGTCGTCCTCTTCCGTAACGGCACTTGTCTTCTTAAGGTC
>JACRCJ010000337.1 GCA_016219075.1 Deltaproteobacteria bacterium
ACCCTGGCCCTGGCCAGGATGGATTTCTTGAGGAAACGCACCGCCAGAAAGACGGCCAGAAGTATCAATACCGGTTTCATATCGTGTCCGTGAGTTTTTTGACCCCGCTCATGCCAGGCAGGGCGCTTAAGAGTTCAGAGACCTTCTTGCCGGAGACCGGGTGTATGAGGCCGGGGGCTATCTCGTTTAACGGGACGAGCACGAAAGCCCTCTCCTCTATCGACGGGTGCGGGATCTTAAGCCGCTCTTCGTCGACGACAAGGTCCCCGTAGAAGATTATATCAAGGTCTATGACCCTGGGGCCCCATCTCTCGCCAGAGGTACGGCCCATCCCGGCTTCCACCTTTTTAAGAAAATCGAAGAGCTCTCCCGGCTCTGCCCCGGTCTCTATCTCCACGACGGAGTTGACGAAAGCCCCCTGGTCCGCCACACCCCAGGGCTCGGTCTCGTAGAGCGAGCTGGCCTTAACGACCCTCATGTCAGCGTTGCCGGCTATCCTCCTGACGGCCTCCCTGCAATTGGCGGCCCTGTCGCCAAGGTTGGAGCCGATGGAGATAAATACCCTCATGAGTTGATTATATTGGAGTTTCGGTGAAGTTTGAAGTAATTTTTAAGACGCGGGACTGATTTTATCACAAAAAAAGGGACGCGAGCACAAGAAGAGTGAAAAGGCGGCCCTGAGCGGTATTAGCTCAGGGCCGCTTAAAAGACCCGGCAAAACGGAAAAGCCCGAGGGCCTGTCAGAACTCGAGTTCCAACCCCTTGAGCCTCTTTTTCATCTCTTCCACGACCCTGTACTCGTCCTCTTTGTCCTTGGCCGCGAATGTCGCCGAGAACCTCAGGTAACTGCCCACATCGTCCCACGGCACAGTGGAGATATGCGCTTCCTTTATGAGGTACTCCGAGACCTCCTCGGCGTTGTTGAATACGGTCGAGGTCTTCCTGGCCTTCTTCGGCGCTCCCGTGTAGAGGTAGAAAGACCCTTTGGGCATGGCCGCGAAAAAACCGCATGAATTAAGCGCGTCCACCATGAGCTGGAGCCTTCTTTTGTACTTGGCGGAGATCTTTTCAGTTATCTCCGGGTGGTCAAGGGCGTATATGCCCGCCTTCTGTATGGCTATGAACTGGCCGGAGTCGTAGTTGTCCTTGACATGGGCGAAGGCGGAGACGACCTTTTCGTTTCCGGCCACGAAGGCGAGCCTCCAGCCTGTCATGTTGAAGGCCTTTGAGAACGAGTGTATCTCGATTCCCACGTCCTTGGCGCCCTCTATTGAGAGGAAACTGAGGGGTTTCCCGTCGAATGTCAGGGCGGCGTAGGCGGCGTCGTGGACAACGACAATGTTATTCTTCCGGGCGAACCCGATGACCTTCCTGAAAAACTCCGGGGTGGCCGTGGCGCCCGTGGGGTTGTTCGGGTAGTTGAGGTACAGTAGCTTCACGCCATTGAGGTCCCTGGCCGTAAGAGACTCGAGGTCGGGAAGAAAACCGTTCTCCTCGCGTAGCTCCAGATTCACCACCCGCCCGTTGTGCCACTCCGTGTGCGTGGCGAGCACCGGGTAGCCCGGGACCGTCATCAGCACCCCGTCGCCCTTGTTGATGAAGGCGTCCGGGATCATCGCGAGAGCCGGCTTTGAGCCTATGGAGTGGATGACCTCTCTGGCGGGGTCCAGCCCCGCAACGCCGTAGATCTTTTCCATGTATCTGACGGCCGCCTCTTTAAGCTCAAGGATGCCGTTATCGGAGTATCCCCTGTTCTCGGGCTTGGCGCACTCGTGCTTCAACGCCTCGACGACGATCGGAAACGCCATCTCATCGGGCTCGCCCACCCCGAAGTCCAGGAGCTCGGTTGCGGGGCTTGATTTGCGGGCCTCGGCCTTGGCCCTCTTTATCTTCTCGAACTTGTAGATCTTAGTCCCTTTTCCAAAGCCGCTGCCGCCAATGCGTTCGGCAAACAGGCCCTGAATGTAATCCTCGGACATCTTTGCTACCTCCCTTGCCGTATCTTTTTCCTTATTGTGCCCTGAGTCTGAATACCCGCGGTGCCGGGACCCGCCGGGCGACTGTTTTTAAATGAACCCTCACGGGACTTAAAACCCCGGGGTTTTAAGAAAGTCAAAAACAAGCCTTACCTGCTCCTGCTCCAGATGCTCTTGAAGACCTTCGCCTCGGTGACGGTGTTGACGAGGCTCCCGATCCCCTCTATCCTCACCTCCACCCTGTCTCCGGGTCTCATCTTGCCGACCCCCGACGGGGTGCCCGTGGCTATGATGTCGCCCGGCAGGAGGGTCATCACATGAGAGACGAAGCTTACGAGCTCAAACACATCGAATATCATGTCAGCGGTGGAGGTGTCCTGCTTCTTCTCGCCGTTCAGGAATGTCTCTATCCTTACATTCCCCGGGTCTATGTCGGTCTCTATGCAGGGCCCCACGCAGGCGAAGGTATCGAACCCCTTGGCCCTCGTGTACTGTATGTCCTTGCCCTGGAGGTCCCTTGCCGTCACATCGTTAAAGCATGTGTAGCCGAGGATGTGCTCCGGGGCGTTTATCACAGGCACGTCCTTGGCGGCAGTGCCGATGACGACGGCGAGCTCCCCCTCGTAGTCCACCCTGTGCGACATGTGGGTGGGGTATACTATCTCGTCACCGGGGCCGATGACGGCGGTCGAGGGCTTCATGAAGAGCATAGGCTCTTCGGGAAGGGCCTTTTTGAACTCGGCGGCGTGCGCCCTGTAGTTAAGCCCTATGGCGACGATCTTCGAGGGGACTACCGGCGCAAGGAGCCTTACATCCTCAAGTTTGCGCTTCCCGGCCTTCCTTATATCATCCGGAGGGTTTCCGCAAAAAGGGTTCTTCTCGATCTCGTGGACAACTCCTCCCTCGATGACCCCGTACGCTATCCTGTCGTCAGAAGAGAACCTGCAGAACTTCAATCGTCACTCCCCGGTCTTCAGTCTTTTCTGGTCTTGTCGACCATCGCCTTTATCTTGAGGCGCAATGCGTTTATCTTTATGAACCCTTCGGCGTCCTTCTGGTCGTAGACGGTGTCTTCCTCGAAGGTGGCGAAGTCCGGATGATAAAGCGAAAAAGGGGCCTTCCTTCCGGCGACCGTCGCGCTCCCCTTATAGAGCTTCATGCGGGCCGTTCCGGTGACGCACGAGGTCGCCTCATCTATGAGCTTCTGGAGGGCACGGCGCTCCGGCGAGTACCAGTAGCCGTTGTAAACGAGTACCGAGTACCGCTGCGTGAGGCTGTCTCTCAAGTGCATCAATTCCCTGTCCATCGTTACGGACTCAACGGCCCTCCTTGCTCCGTGGAGGATCGTGCCTCCGGGGGTCTCGTACACGCCCCTTGACTTTATCCCCACATACCGGCTCTCGACCATATCGACGCGGCCTATGCCGTGGACTCCGCCGAGCTCGTTAAGCGCGTGCAGGAGCTTCGCCCCCGACATCTTCTTACCGTCGATTGAGACCGGGTCGCCGTTTTTAAATCCTATCTCCACATAGGCGGGCCTGTTCGGGGCCTTCTCAGGGGACCTTGAAAGGACGAACATGTCCTCCGGGGGCTCGGCCCACGGGTCTTCAAGGATGCCGCCCTCGAAACTGATGTGGAAGAGGTTTCTGTCGGAGCTGTAGGGCTTGCTCTTGGTCACCGGCACCGGTATGCCGTGCTTTTTGGCGTAGCTTATAAGGTCGGCCCTGCCCTTCAT
>JACRCJ010000077.1 GCA_016219075.1 Deltaproteobacteria bacterium
AAGATTATTTGCACCCCCACCCTACCCTCCCCCATCAAGGGGGAGGGTTTTATGAGGACAGGCTACAGGAAATCAGATTCCCGGAACTGTCAAACTCTGTGAGTCCCCCGGCAAAGCCGGGGGTTTACCTGTTTTCAATTATTTTTCCTCACCATGAAAATTCTCTGTCATTTATGAGGATGCTCAGGGAGAACCCGGTACGACAGGCAGCCGCGGGTGCGGGCTACTTGTTAATGTCCCTCGGTTTTTTTATCTTGAGCGCCTTCATCTTTAGAAGGAGCGTGTTCCTGTGGACCTTCATCCTCCTTGCGGCCTCGAGCTTGTTCCAGTTGGTCTTGTTAAGGACGCCGATTATGTAGTGCCTCTCGAACGACTCCACGGCTTCTCTAAAGTCCCGCGCCGGGCCCTTCGGATGATTCTCGACATCCGTTGTGAACATCCCGACCGGGAGGTCGTCGTATGTTATCTCGCGGCCGGCTTTTGACAATACCACAAGCCTTTCGATGAGGTTCTCAAGCTCCCTGATGTTGCCCGGCCATGAGAAGTTTCTAAGCGCGTTTATGGCTTCGGCCGAGACCTTGGGCACGGGCTTGTTGAAGGTTTGGGCGTGTTTTTTGAGGAAATGATGGATCAAAAGGGGTATGTCTTCCCTCCTCTCGCGTAGCGGCGGCAGCTCTATCGGCACCACCTTCAGCCTGTAGTACAGGTCTTCCCTGAAGTTCCCCTTCCTTACCTCTTTTTCGAGGTCCAGGTTCGTGGCGGCTATGACCCTTATGTCGACCTTTATCGGGATATTCGACCCGACCCTCTCAAAAGACTTTTCCTGAAGCACCCTCAAAAGCTTTACCTGGAGGTGCATCGGGAGCGTGGAGACCTCGTCAAGAAAGAGCGTGCCCCCGTCGGCGTACTCGAACTTGCCTGTCTTTCTGGCGTGCGCGCCGGTAAAAGACCCTTTCTCGTGGCCGAAAAGCTCGCTCTCCATAAGCTCGGACGGCACGGCGCCGCAGTTTACGGCTACGAAAGGCTTGTCTTTACGAGGCCCCTTTGACTGAATGGCCCTGGCCACAAGCTCTTTTCCTGTGCCGCTCTCTCCCGTGATGAGGACGCTTGAAGAGGTCTGGCTTACGGCGTTAATAAGCTCGAAGACCGTCCTCATCCGGGGGGACCTGCTTATGATCTCTCCTTGACCTGTGTGGCCGCGCAGCTCCTCCTTGAGGTAACCGACCTCGTTCTTGAGCTTGAGCCTCTCGGAGAGCCTTTTCAGCGTCAAGAGGAGGTCCTCGCTGTCAAAGGGCTTCGTTATGTAGTCGTACGCGCCCTTTTTCAGGGCCGAGACGGCCTGCTGGGCGCTGTTCTCACCGGAGAGCATCACTACCTCGGTCTCCGGGTCAAACTCCTTTACAAGCTCCAGCGTCCTGAGTCCGTCCATGCCCGGCAGGCCGTCTCGGCCCGGCAGGTTCACATCCATAAGGACCATGTCCACCGGCTTTGTCTTGACCGCCTTCAGGGCCTCCGTGCCGTTTTCGGCGAAGAGTACATCGTAGTGCTCGGCGAGTATCAACTCGAGCATATCCCTGATGTTTTTTTCGTCGTCCACTACCAGTAGCACTGGTCTTCTCATGATCGCCACCGCTTTCCTGTTGGAATTGCCGCTCAGGCTTGCCATAATCTCCAGGTTGCCGAAAGTCTGGTGTCGGGGCTTTTTCCCCGAGTTCCAATGTTAAGGAGATGCAACAACACTACAAAATATGTAAACTGATTATTACTCTATGATATTTATTTAACATTTAATTTAGTTCTTGTCAAGCACATTATCACTTTTTATTTAATTAGATTGGTTCGAAATGCCGGGAGGATGCGTCAAAGGTGTGTAAAACAAGCGGTTTTTTGATTTTAAATATTTTAATAAAATACCCCGCCGCGTTTCTCGGGGTATTCGAAGGAAATATCGTTAATCAGCCTACGCGGCAAGCCGCGCTTAATTAAACCCCGACAGGGGATTAAATGAGGCTCTCGTGCTCAATGCCGTAGCTTCTTATCTTCCTGTACAGATGGCTCCTTTCTATGCCTATGGACTCTGCGGTTTTGGCGATATTCCCTCCGAACTCCTTGAGTTTTCTTGCTATGAACTCCCGTTCGAAGTCCCTTCTGGCCTCCTTTAAAAGAGCGCTCCTGAATATGTTCTGGGACTGGGCCGGCTGAGAGCCCTTCAAATAGACCGGTATCTCGTCAGGGGTTATAACGCTCGACGGGGTCATTATGACAAGCCTCTCCATCAGGTTTTTAAGCTCCCTGACATTGCCCGGCCACTGGTAGTTAAGGAGCACCTGCATCGCCTCCTTGCTGACCGTAAGGACCTCCCTGGCCGTCTCCCTCGCGTACTCCTTTAAAAAGTACTCGACAAAGAGCGGTATGTCCTCTGTCCTCTCTCTAAGCGGCGGCACATGAAAGGGGATTACATTGAGCCTGTAGTAGAGGTCTTCCCTGAACGTGCCCTTCGCTATCTGCTCTTTAAGGTTCTTGTTCGTGGCGGCTATGACCCTGACATCCACCTTTATCTGGTCGTTGCCCCCTACCCTCTCGAAGGTCTGCTCCTGGAGGATCCTTAAGACCTTGGCCTGGGTCTTCATCGACATGTCCCCGATCTCGTCGAGGAATATGGTGCCCTTGTCGGCCATGTCGAACTTGCCTTTTTTCTGGGCCACGGCGCTTGTGAAGGCCCCCTTTTCGTGGCCGAAGAGCTCGCTCTCGATGAGCTCTTCGGGGATGGCCGCGCAGTTGACCTCTATGAAGGCGCGGCCCGACCTGTTGGAGAAGAGGTGGATGTTGCGGGCCACAAGCTCTTTTCCGGTGCCGTTCTCGCCGGTGATGAGTATCCAGCTGTTCGTGGGGCCGGCCCTCTTTATGTCGTTCTTCAGGGCGGCCATCGGCTTCGACCTGCCTATTATCTCGTACTTGGCCCACGCCTTCGACCTTAAAAGGGTGTTCTCCTCCAAAAGCCTCTTGTGTTCCATCGCGTGCTCAACGCACAGTATAACCTTGTCCAGGGAGAGCGGCTTTTCGATGAAGTCGTACGCGCCGAGCTTTGTCGTCTTTACGGCTGTCTCTATGTTGGCGTGCCCCGAGATCATTATGACGGGCAGGACCGGGAACTTCGCCTTGATCTCCTTCAAGGCGTCGGTGCCGTCCATGCCCGGCAGCCATATGTCAAGGAGTATCACATCGGGGACCTTCTCGGAGTCGAGCTTTTTCAAAGCCTCCTCGGCGCTTCCGGCCGCCGCCACCCCGTACCCCTCGTCCTTGAGGACTCCCGTGAGCGCTTCACGGATGTTCTTCTCGTCGTCCACTATCATCACTGTCTTCATATCGTTATGGCCTTCACCGGCAGCTCTATGATGAAACGCGTGCCCCTGGGCAGATTGTCCTTCACCCTGATGTATCCGTCGTGGTCTGCCACGATGTTGTTGACGATGGCGAGCCCGAGGCCGGTGCCGAGCTTCTTGGTCGAGAAGTACGGCTCGAAGAGCTTCTGCTTCAGGTCCGCGGGTATGCCCTCGCCGTCGTCTACGACCTCGATCCGCGCCTGCTGAAGCTCTTCAACATACGCGGTCTCTATCCTTACGGTGCCTGATTCGCCCACGGCCGAGATGGCGTTGTCGATGAGGTTGATGAGGACCCTCTTCATCTGGTCCCTGTCTATGTCGAGTATCGGGAGCCTTTCATCGGTCTTAGACTCGAAGACGACCTTCCGGCTGCCCGATTTGTACAGGGCCACCGTCTCATCGACTATCTCGTTCAAGTCGTTCGGGCTTGGGTTCGAGGCGGGCATCCGGGCAAAACTTGAGAACTCGTTGACGAGGGTCTTGAGCTCATCGACCTGTCTGATTATCGTAGCGGTGCACTCCTCGAAGACATTACCATCTTCGGAGAACTTATCAAGGTATTTTTTCCTGAGCCTCTGGGCCGACAGCTTTATGGGGGTAAGCGGGTTTTTGATCTCGTGCGCTATCCTTCTGGCGACCTCTTTCCACGCGAACATCCTCTGCGTCTTCAACAGGTGCGTCAGGTCGTCAAGCACGGCGACGAGACCGAGGTAGTTGCCGGACTCGTCCTTGAGGGCGTTGAGGTTCACGAGCACCGTCATCACCTTGTCCTTTACCGCTACCCTCATCTGCCGCTCCATGTTCGATATCCCCATGTCGTTCATCTCGCGGATCATCTCCTTGAACGCGTTCCTGTCCTCCTGCCTCAGGACCTCCCTGTAGTTCTTGCCGAGCGCGTAACCCTCGTCCGTGCCGAGTATGACGGCCGCGACCCTGTTAAGCGATACTATCTTGCCGGACTTGTCTATGGAGATGACGCCCGCAGGGACATTCCCCAGGACGATCTCTATGTACTGTCTTCTCTGCTCAAGCTCCGTGTTGGTCCTTCTCAGGTCCAGGTTCGCGGTCTCGATCTTGGATTTTCCCGCCTTCAGGTCTTCGGTCATCCTGTTGAAGGACTTGACCAGGAGGCCTATCTCGTCGTTCGACTCCACATTGATCCTGTAGTCCAGGTTGCCGCTCGCTACCGCGTGCGTCCCCTCGGCAAGCTCGTGTATGGGGATGGTCAGCTCTTTGGCGAGGTAGCGCCCTATCCAGATGGAGAAAAAGACGATCAGGAGCGTGATTATCGAAAGTATGGTGAAATAGCTCGCCTTCACCGGGTTTTTAAGGATCTTGAGCTGCTTGTACCCCTCGAAGGCCGCCGATATCTCCTTCATCTTGTCCACAAGGCTCTTGGGGACATAGTAACTGACGACGACGGCCCCGGCCGTTCTGTCAGGCTCGGATGCAAGCGTTATGGGGGCTATGGCCCTGACAACATCCCCGACCTTCATCGTCTGGAGGTAGTTGAGCCCCTCGCCCCTTAATGCCTTGGCCACCGGCTCCGGCTCTATGTCCGGGACCATGTTCTTGTTGATCTTCGAGGATATGGCGTAGGCTATCTTTGTGCCGTCGGAGGCGAAGACCTCGATGGTCGAGAAATCGTTGTCCTCGATCTTGGAGTCTATGTAGGCATTGAGCCTCTCCGTATCCGAGATGCCCTCTTTCGACAGCGAGTTCGCCATGATCCTCGAGGCGGACATGAGCCTGTCGGTCATGTCCCTGTAGTAGTTCTGGCCGAGTTCAAGGGACTCCTGCAGGGAGCCCTCGATGTTTATGCCGAACCAGCCGTCAATGGACTTGTTTATGAAGCCGATGACGACGAAGAAGAGTATGAAGGTGGGTACTATCGTAAGGGTTACGAAGGCGGTGATGAGCTTGGTCATGAGCTTGGAGCCCATGGTCTTTCTCTTTCGTTCGAGGAAGAGCTTTACGGTGTTCCTCAGCACCAGAAAAATAAGGAGTATCAGGAGTATTATGTTTATGTTGATGAGGCCGAGGATGAGTATGTTGGTCGCTATGGGCACGTCCCCGCTGATGATGGAGATGTGGGACTCTATGTAAGTGAAGAGTATTACGACGGGGATGACGGCGAGTATGATGAGAAACTCGCGGCGGCGTCTTTTCTGCTCGATCTCCAATCTCAGACTTTCGCTCATACCGGCCTTAAGGTGTGTAACTGTAAGTATACCAGCTCGTCTCGAAGTCCCAGAGCTTTACGAAAAAAAGGAGGTAGTCAAGAAGAAACGGGAGATCCACCGTACGGAGCTCGGCCTTTACCATGAACTCGTACCGCTCGCCTTTGACAAGGGGCGCGGATGATTTTATATCGACGGAAGTGACGACGGACATGAGGGCCTTCATCTCGTTGGCGTCCTTTGTCCTGATGGGCTTCTCCCCCATCTCGTCGATGAATATCTCGTACTCCTCCTTCATGGAATCGTACTTGACCTTATGAGAGAACCGGGTCTCGGAGAGCGGCTCGTTAAACCAGGCGCTCCTTACGCGGTTGACCTCGACGATGAAGTTGAAGGCAGTGGGTATCCCGCTCTGTATCGCCTCGTCCATCTCTTTCGTGAACGCGTCCTTCACGGAGAAGGTGATGGAAAGGGCCGGGGTCCTGGAGACGGCGACATCCGCGATTCTTGCGTCCTCGGAGTAAGCGCTTCCCGGGAAGAGAAAGGAGGAGACTGTTATAAGAAGCATTAAGAGTTTTTTCACGGGATATATTCTTCCAGGGCGTTTGATCCGCCGTAGCCCCGATCGGGCGGTCTTTCAGGGGTTCACCTCAGAGGCCAACGGCGTCTTGGGGCGCAATGGTCCCGTTATGCCGGAGCGTGCGGCAAGACGAATCTGTCAAGAGTTTCTTAAAGGGTCTGCCTCTGCCCCCTTTTCGCAGCCGGGCTGAAACGGGAGAGGAACCGGTCCCGCCGAAGCCGCCCGGGGTGTAACGGACCGGGGCAACGCTGGCAAAACGCGTAACTACGCATTTTCAGTTAAGATAACTAATTTCAAGGGAAATTGCAAGCACGCACGGCGCGGCGCAGCCCTGCGGTTGCGCTTTAAGGTACATAGGATACGGCCGGGGGTTTAAAAGGTTGGGCGAACGGGTCAGGAGTAGTGCTGTTTTCTGAGTTTCATCAGGCCCGCCTTTATAATTTCCTTGCGGACCTTTTTTCTGAACTCGGCCTCATCGACCTTGAACTTGAACGCCTTCTTGCCGTTGATGAATATCGTGGGGATGTCGTCCCTGTAGACCCTGTTCAGCTCTTCGCTTGAGTCTATGTCGACCTCCTTGAAGTCGAATGGAATCTCCGAGTTGACCCTGAAGATGATCTCAATGGCGTCTTTGCAAAGAGCGCATTTGCCGGTGTAGAACTTACAGACGGAATTGCAGTCCTTTTTCGTATAGACTTCTACGACAAGATTGCTCATACGGCGGCCCCGGGGTATGGGTTAGTGTTAGGTTCAGCTCAAACTCGGTATTATATTGTTAATGTATGCCGCTATAATACCAAGAGAGTTGGTAAAAATCAATACCCCAGTTAAAATAAGGAAGAACCCGGTGACCAAAGATACGATTCTCATGTGTTTTTTAAGCTTGTTGAAGTGCCTGAGGAAGGTGTTTATCCCTAACGAAGTGAGCAGGAACGGGATGGCGAGCCCTGCGGAGTAGGCTATGAAAAGGACTATCCCCGCCCACGGGGACGGGCTTGTGGCGGCTACCGCGAAGATGGCGGAGAGTATCGGGCCGATGCACGGGGTCCAGCCGGCGGCGAAACCGACTCCGACGAGGAACGACCCGAGGATGCCGGAAGGCTTCTCCCTGAAGAAGTGGAGCCTCTTGTCCATCTGCAGGAACCTGAAGTTTATGATCCCTATGATATGGATGCCGAGGATGATTATGGCCGCCCCGCCGATCTTGCGGATCGCGTCCTGGTACTCCATGAAGAGCGAGCCGAAGAGCTGGGCCGAGCTGCCGAGTATGACGACGAATACGGTTGAGAACCCCATGATGAACATCACGGAGTTCAGGAGTATGACCTTCTTGATTTTCCTGTTGTCGCCGGCGTCCCCGGTAAGCTCCTCGAACGAGATGCCTGTCACGAACGATATGTACGAAGGCACAAGGGGCAGAACGCAGGGGGATATGAACGAGAGGATGCCGCCCAAAAAGGCGATCGGGATAGAGACTTCGGTGGTCATGCGTTTAAACGCCTCCTAAAAAAACTGCTCCCGGATGCGCGGCGGTCTTCCGGTCTGCCCCCGGCAGGCCCTCGTAAAAC
>JACRCJ010000336.1 GCA_016219075.1 Deltaproteobacteria bacterium
AGCTTCTGGCGTACCATATAGCGGTCCTCAAGGGGACCGATGTGGACCAGCCGAGAAACCTCGCCAAGAGCGTTACGGTCGAGTAGAAAGACCCGTGGCGTTCGCGCTTTAGAGCGCTCTCAGGGCCGCTTTTTTTAAAGCCCACGCTTCTTTTGCCACTCCGCGAAACTCACGAAAAACGATCTCTCCCCGCCGGGTCTTTGCGCCCGGTTTCCAGGCGGGCAGCGGGAGTGTTCAGGCCCGTTTAAATCTGTTAATTTTATCCGGCTTTTGTGGTAAGCTTACGCACACTCAGAGGGCGGCGGGAAAAGCGGAGTGCCGCGAAAAACGGAGGTCGAAACTATGGGCAGGGTAGCCAATAAGGTCGCTATCGTCACCGGGGGCGCTCAGGGTATAGGGAGGGCCGCAAGTCTTCTGCTCGCGTCCGAGGGCGCTAAAGTCGCCGTCGTCGACTTGCTTGAGAAAGAGGGCAAAGGGGTCGCCGAGAAGATAAAGGTCTCCGGAGGCAAGGCCTGGTTCTGGCCTCTTGATGTCTCAAAAGAAGAAGAGATAGAAAAGGTCTTTGCCGAGGTCCACAAGACCTTCGGCCGCATCGACATCCTCGTCAACAACGCCGGAATAACCGGAGTAAAAAAACCGACCCACGAGATAACGGAAGAGGAGTGGGAGACGGTCATGAACATTAACACTAAGAGCGTCTTTTTCGCCACCAAGCACGCGGTCCCTTACATGAGGGCCTCCGGGGGGGGGAGCATCGTGAATGTAGCCTCCGTCATAGGCATGGTAGGCTCACCGTCCGCCCCGCCCTATGTGGCTTCAAAGGCCGCCGTGAGGCTCATGAGCAAGACCGACGCGCTTATCTACGCGAAGGACAAGATAAGGGTGAACGCCGTCTGCCCCGGTTACGTGTGGACCCCGCTGATAGAGAGGGGCCTGAAGGCCGGGGGAGATGTAGAGGCCGGAAGATTGGCCCTTGACGCCCTGCACCCGCTCGGACACATCGGAGAGGCAGATGACGTAGCCTACGGCATACTCTATCTCGCCTCCGACGAGTCGAAGTTCGTGACCGGGAGCGACCTCGTGATAGACGGCGGATACACCGCCCGGTAGCAAGACCTGATACGCTGAAATGAAGGAAGACCCGACGGTTTTATGAACCCATACTTCTGGATACTTGTACCTCTGGCCTACCTGCTGGGCTCGGTGCCCATGGGCATACTCGTTAGTAAGGCGTTTGGCGGGGTGGACCCGAGGACATCCGGCTCCAGGAACATCGGCGCAACGAATGTCGGGCGCACCTCCGGGAAAGCGGCCGGGGTCTTAACGCTCATCGGGGACCTCCTGAAGGGGGCCGTCCCGGTCTTTGCGGCGTTCGGCTTGTACACGGAGCCCCCGTTTGTGGCGGCTGTGGGGCTCTCTGCCTTCATGGGCCACCTCTGGCCGGTTTTTTTGGGTTTCAGGGGAGGCAAGGGGGTAGCCACGGCCCTTGGCGCGATGATCGTCATAGCGCCGGTCTCCACGCTCCTTTCGGCCCTGGTCTTCCTCGCGGCGGTACTTTTCAAGCGGTATGTCTCTCTGGGGTCTATGGTGGCGGCGGCGATGCTCCCGGTCTTCCTCTCGTTTTTCCCGGCCTCCAGACCCTATATGCCGATGGGCGTCATCATAGCCCTCCTTATAATCATCAAGCACAAAGATAACATCAAGAGGCTCGTAGAGGGGAAAGAGAATAAGATCGGCGGAAAGAAGTAGCGCCTTACAAGCCCTTGAGAGACGAGCAGTCAAGCGTGCCGCCGTGGTCGAGTATCACAAGGGCCGGGTCTTTCGCACCGTCGTGGATCTCCCTTAGGTGTTTTACCGGCAGCCACAGCGGCTCGTCCGTCAGGTCGAATGTCCCCCAGTGTATCGGTATCATGACCCCGGCCCTGACATCTATCGCGATCTTCAAGGCCTCTTCGGGGTTTACATGGTGGTCCTTCATGAACCAGCGCGGCTCATAGGCCCCGACCGGGACGATCAATACATCTATGGGCCCCCACTGCTCGCCGATCTCCTTGTACCCCTCGTAGTACCCGGTGTCTCCTATCCAGTAGTACTTCGTGCCTCCCCGTTCGATAAGATAACTGCACCAGAGCATCTTGTCGGTGTCCAGGAGCGTCCTTTTCGACCAGTGCTGGACGGGTAGCGATACTATCCTTATCCCTCCGGCGCAAAAGTCCTCGGTCCAGTCAAGGACAAGGCGCTTTGACACTCCGGCGGACTTGAAGTATTTTTCGTAGCCGGGGCCGGTTATGAAAACCGGGTCGAAGGTCTTTTTCAGGAACTTTACGCTCCTGGTGTTCAGGTGGTCGTAGTGGCTGTGTGATATGAGGACATAGTCGATGCGTGGTAGCCCCGCGGGGTCCACCGGAAGCGGGGTCTTACGCCTTACCAGCAGGTTCACATCCCAGAAGACCGGGTCGGTTAAGAGAGTCTTCCCGGCAAGCCTCATGAGGACCGTAGAGTGTCCGAGCCATGTGATGTAGTCGCCTCCCGAGGCATCGAGGCTATTGAAGTCCGGCCTTATGAGATTAAAGCTCACCGGCTCTTTTTTGGCCTCCCTGAAGCTGTTTTTCGAGAATACGAGCCACTTCAGGAGCTTCAGGTACGGGTGAGGTCTTTTCCGGGTCCAGGGGTTGAAGAACCTTCCGTTATCGTCGTGATGGGCCTTTTTCATGGGTTTAAGCGGCCGTGCCGCCGGGCGGCACGGCTCTGTGAAAAGAGAGTGTTTTTGCGCGAGACGAATTGTTTAAAGTTTTTTAAGCCTGTTGAGCTTTTTTCGTTCCGCCTTCCCGGGTCTTTTGGAAGGGCCAATCTTCCGGCCATCCCCAACGCCGTCCTCGTCATCGGGGCAGACTCCCTTCAACTCCTCGTAGAGCGCGCTCTCCAGAAACCCGCGGAACTCTTCAGACCCGATAACGACCGAGCCGTGGGAGGCCGCGTATAAAGCAACATCCCTGTCGGAGGTCACAACCGTCAGGCCTTCGCCCCTGGCCCTGGCGTGGTCCTTGATTATCGAGTCCGCCCGTTCTCCTCCCCTGGTGAAGACGACCTCTACTCCGTCTCTCATCTCCCTTGAACCCGTGAGCCTTCCGGTAAAGGTGGCGTCGAAGACGACCGTGACCTTGACCTTTCTGAGGGTCCTGTAGACGGCGAGGTTTGCTACGAGGGAGTCCCGTAACTCTTCGATATCACGGAAGTCCGAGGAGGCCCCGATAAGGTTGTAACCGTCTATGACGAGCCTTAAAGACATGTCTTTTACCGTCCCTTTTCGTCTAC
>JACRCJ010000078.1 GCA_016219075.1 Deltaproteobacteria bacterium
CCGGAGATAAGCTACACAATGATAGACGCGAGGCTCCATAACCCGATAAAGCAGGCCGCTGCCGTGGTGAAGACCACGGGGGAAGAGAAGCGCTCCAGGGAGTTCCTAAAGTATGTGCTCGGCCCCAAGGGAAGGCCGATAATGAAAAAGTACGGGTTCGTACTTCCGGAGTAAGGACAGTCAGATGGACATGTTCCCGTTATACCTTACGGTAAAGGTCTCTTTTACGGCCACGGTCTTTACCGTGGCCGTCGGCCTTGTAGTGGCGTGGACGATGGCGAAGAAGGACTTTTTCGGCAAAGACTTCCTCGATGTCATCGTGATGCAGCCGCTCGTCATCCCCCCGACGGTGCTCGGGTACTACCTGTTGACGCTCCTTGGAAGATCGAGCCCCGTCGGGAGGTTCCTTGAGGATGTCCTGGGCTTCCAGCTCGTCTTTACATGGAAGGGGGCGGTCGTGGCTGCGTTCATCTCGTCTCTGCCGCTTTTCGTTAAGCCCGCGCGCGCGGCCTTCGAGGGCGTCGGGGCGGAGCTTGAGGACGCGGCGCGTCTTCTCGGGAAATCCGAGATCTACATCATCCGCACGGTAACGCTGCCGCTTGCGTGGCGGGGGATACTCGCCGGCGCCGTTATGTCTTTTGCGAGGGCCACCGGGGAGTTCGGGGCAACGCTGATGGTGGCCGGAAATATCCCGGGAGTAACCCAGACGCTGCCCATCGCTATCTACGACGCCGTACAGAGCGCCGACGACTACACGGCTAACGTCCTTGTCGGGGTCATAACGCTATTCTCGTTCACGGTGCTCTATCTGGCCGGAAGGTTTACCAGGGGAAGGTTTTAGATGAGTCTCGGTTTCGAGCTTAAAAAGAAGCTCCGGGGGTTCTCGGTGGATGTGGGGCTCAAGGTGGACGAAGAGCTGATGGTCCTTTTCGGCCCCTCCGGGGCCGGAAAGACCATGATCCTCAAGATGATCTCCGGTCTTGTCAGGCCCGATGAGGGGGTCGTGGAGGTCTCTTCCGCCCGTCTCTTCGATTCCAGAGAGGGGGTGGACCTGCCGATACGCTTAAGGAGAATCGGATATGTGTTTCAGGACTACGCGCTCTTCCCCCACAAGACCGTCTTCGGCAACATCTCCTACGGGATCGACTACCTTGAGGACTCCGAGATAAAAAGGAGGGTCGGCGAGCTTGTCGAGCTTATGAGGCTTACTGGCCTTGAGGACCGCTACCCCCATGAGCTCTCCGGCGGGCAGAAGCAGAGAACGGCCCTTGCCCGCACCCTTGCCACAAGCCCCAGGGTGCTTCTCCTTGACGAGCCCTTCTCGGCGCTCGATTACCAGGTGAGGGAGAAACTCCGCTCGGACCTCTTAAACATCCACAAGCTCTACCCGATAACGACCATCCTCGTCACCCACGACCTCGAAGAGGCCTTCATGCTCGGTAAAAGGATATCCGTCATAAATAACGGCAAGATCGAGCAGACCGGAAGCCGCGAGGACGTCTTCTACAGGCCCCGGACCCGCAATGTGGCCCGCTTCATGGGCGTTAAAAACATCTTCAGCGGCACTGTCACGGGTTTTGACTCCGCGCACACGATAATACGGAGCAGGGACCTGGGCGCTATAAAGGCGCATACCCCCGAAGGGGCCTCCTACGGGGTGGGGAAAGAGGTCTCTTTCTGCATAAGGCCCGAGGAGGTCATAGTCATAAGGCCCGACAAGGTGCTCGACAACAGGGTCCAGGACAACCTCTTCGAAGGCGAGATAACGGAGACTACAGGGAAAGGCTCCACCCATACGATGTACATGAAGATCGGCTCCGGCGGGGCGCTACTGAAGATAGAGCTGCCGAACTTTGTCTTAAGGAAGTTAGCTCTTGCCACGGGTAAGCGTATCAGGGTATCATTGAAAAAGGAGGACATTTGGATAATACCCTGAGGATTTAGCCAAAGCCCATGAATTCAAAGGAAAAACATACGCACCACCACGATATCGACAGCGCCCTGAAGTCCCGCCTGATACTGTCGATAGCGCTCACGGCAGTCATATTCGTAACCGAGCTCGTGGGCGGTTATCTCACCAACAGCCTCGCCCTCATCTCGGATGCCGCCCATGTCTTCATGGATGTCTTCGCCCTCTCTTTAAGCCTGTTCGCGATATACATCTCCGAGATGCCGCCTTCCGAGACCAGGACCTGGGGCCTGCATAGGGTGGAGGTATTCGTCTCTTTCATCAACAGCCTTGTCCTTTTCCTCCTCACGCTGTTCATATTCTACGAGGCCTACCGCAGGTTTTTAAGCCCCGAGCCGGTCAAGAGCGCCGGCATGATGGTCGTGGCCGTGGTAGGCCTTGCGGTAAACCTTGTCGTCGCGCTGTGGCTCAGGCGCTTTGCCTTAAGCGACCTGAACATCCGGAGCGCCTTTATCCATGTCGTCGGAGACGCCGCGGCGTCCGTGGGGGTGATAATCGGCGCTGTTGTGATATACTATACCGGTTGGTTCCAGGCTGACCCGCTCATAAGCGTCCTTATAGGCCTGATAATCGTCTCAGGCGCGTACAGGATAATCAAGGAGTCCTCGCACATACTCCTTGAGGGGGTCCCCAGGGACATAGACTTCAACAGGGTCATGGAGGACATAAAGTCGGCAAACGGGATCTCAAGCGTCCACAGTCTTCACATCTGGTCGATCTGCCACAATGTCTACGCCCTCAGCGCGCACCTTGACATAATCCCCACACAGAGGTGGAGGATGGGCGAGATATTCGATGAGATAAACGAAAAACTTGCCGGTAACTACCATATTTTTTATACTACTTTGCAGGCTGAATGCTCCGGGTGCGACCCCGGCGATGTCTTCGGCAAGGTCGCCCACAAGGAGCGAAACCATGGCCACAGCCACTGAGGTCAAGGCTTCGCTCCGCTGGTAAAACAATTTTTTTCAAGAGGGGGTAGTATGGCTAAAAAGAATCCTTTACCGGCGGAAGATCTCTTCTGGAAGTGCGACCCCGGAAAGTTCACCTTTAAGACGACCGATGAGGTCCCGTCGCTGCAGGAGATAATAGGCCAGGACAGGGCCCTTAAGTCCATAGAGTTCGGCCTCGGTATAACCAACAACAACTACAACATATTCGTCCTCGGTGAATCGGGCACTGGAAAAAGCACCACGGTCATGGACATCGTCGAAAAAAAGGCGAAGGAAGAGCCGGTCCCCGATGACTGGTGCTATGTCTACAATTTTTCGAACCCGGACGCGCCCAAGGCGCTGTCCCTTCCCCCGGGCAGGGGGGCCGCCCTCGCCGTCCACTTGGACGACCTCGTCGAGTCGTTAAGAAGGGACATCCCCAAGGTCTTTGAGAGCAGGGACTACGAAAAGCACCGCGACGAGATACTCGAGGGGCAGCAGGAGAGGACACGGGGGCTGTTCTTCAGGCTTGAGCAGAGGGCGAACGAGAAGGGGCTGCTCCTGAAGAAATCCGTAAGCGGGCTGTCGGTCGTCCCCGCCAGGGACGGCAAGGCCATGAGCCAGGCCGACTTCGAGTCGCTCCCCAAGGAGAAAAAGGCCCGGATAGAGGAAGACCTCGCCCAGATGCAGGAGAAGCTGAGCGATGTGATAAGGGACGCGAGGGTGATAGAGAAGGAGACGAAGGAGAGGATAACCGCCCTTGACCGCGAGGTCGTCCAGTATGTAGTCAACCCGCTCATCAACGAGATCCTCGACGAGTTCAAGGAATTCGAGAGCATCGTCGAGTACATCAACAGGGTCAAGGAGGACATACTCGAAAACATTGACGACTTCAGGCCTAAAGAGGAGATGCCTCTGGCACTCGGGCCCCTTAAGCTCCAGAGGCCCGAGCCGTCCTTCGAACGCTACAAGGTGAACCTGCTCGTGAACCACAAGGACTCGGTCGGCGCCCCGGTGGTCTTCGAGACCAACCCGACTTACTATAACCTCTTCGGCCGCATCGAGTACAGGGTCCAGCTCGGAGTGGCCACCACCGACTTTACGATGATAAAGGCGGGCTCCATACACAGGGCCAACGGCGGGTACCTCGTGGTAAACGCCCTGGACATACTCCGCAACATCTTCGTCTACGACTCGCTTAAGAGGATGATAAAGAACCGCGAGGTGTCGATGGAGGACGTATGGGAGCAGTACCGGCTCGTCTCCTCCTCAACGCTTAAGCCCGCGCCGATCCCGGTGGACATAAAGCTCGTGGTCATCGGCGAGCCGTTCATCTATTACCTCCTCTACAACCTCGACACCGAGTACAGGAAGCTCTTCAAGGTCAAGGCGGACTTCGACAACGTCATGCCCAACGACGACAACAACATCAGGAAGTACTCGTACTTCATAGCCGCGCGCTGCAGGGAAGAGGGGCTGCTGCCGTTTGACGGCACCGGGGTGGCGCGCATCGTCGAGCTCGGGTGCAGGCTCGCCGGAAATAAGGAGAAGCTCTCGGCCCGGTTCAACGACATAACGAACTTCGTCGTCGAGTCGAGCCACTGGGCCCGGGCCGCCGGAGCGCATGCCGTGACCGCCGAGCATGTGGAGAAGTCGCTGGGCGAGAGGACATACAGGAACTCGAAGATAAGCGACAAGCTCACGGAGTACATAAAGGAAGACACCATCATGGTCGACACCGACGGAAAAGTCGAGGGCCAGGTCAATGGCATAGCCGTGCTCGACCCCGGCGACTACGCCTTCGGGAAACCGTCGAGGGTGACCGCCAGCACCTACATGGGCGACGCCGGCATAGTGAACATAGAGCGCGAAGTGAAGCTGAGCGGCAAGATACACAACAAGGCGCTCATGATACTCACGAACTTCCTGCAGAGGAGGTTCGCGCACAAGTTCCCGCTTATCTTCTCGGCGTCCGTGACCTTCGAGCAGCTCTACGACGAGATAGAGGGCGACAGCGCCACATGCACCGAGACCTACGCCCTGCTGTCAAGCCTCTCGGGGGTCGCGATAGACCAGGGCATCGCCGTCACCGGCTCGATGAACCAGAAGGGCGAGGTCCAGCCGATAGGCGGGGTCAACGAGAAGATAGAGGGGTTCTTCGAGGTCTGCAAGGCCAAGGGGCTCACGGGCAGGCAGGGCGTCATCATACCGGGGCGCAATGTCAGGAACCTGATGCTCAAACAGGAAGTGGTCGGGGCCGTCCGGGACGGGAAGTTCGCCATCTACCCGATAGACATGGTAGACGAGGGGCTTGAGATACTTGCCGGGGTCCCCGTCGGAGAGAGGGGGCCTGACGGCGAGTTCCCCGAGGGGACGATAAACCGTCTTGCGGAGGAGAGGCTTTTAAGCCTCTCCAGGACATTCAAGGAGTTCTCCAGGCCCGCGGTTCAGAAAAAAGCTGCCGCTAAAGAGCCCAACTCCGGCAACGATAGCGATAAAAAGAACTGACGCGGCCAGCCCTTGAGGACTGCGGGGGAGTCAGCCCCGCCGAGTCTGGCCGTAAAGGCAGGATATGATAGTTAGCGAGATATTCAAAAGCATTCAGGGTGAGTCCTCATACGCGGGACTGCCGTGCGTCTTCATAAGGCTTGCCGGGTGCAACTTGAAGTGCACATGGTGCGACACGCCTTACGCCCGGGTGCCCGAGGGCGCCCTCGAGCTTACGGTGGAGGAGATAGTGGACAAGGCCCGCTTCTTCGACTGCCGCCTGGTGGAGATAACCGGCGGAGAGCCCCTGCTGCAGAAGGACACCGGGAGGCTCGCAAGGGCCTTCCTTGATGACGGGTTCAGGGTCCTCGTCGAGACGAACGGGTCCATAAGCCTCGACGGGCTCGACGGGAGGGTCGTCAAGATAGTCGATGTCAAATGCCCGTCGAGCGGCCACGGCGGGTCGTTTCTGATGGAGAACCTTAACTTCATAACCCCTGAGGACGAGATTAAGTTCGTCATAGGCGACAAGGCCGATTACGAGTACGCCAGGATGTTTCTGGAGGAGTGCCTCAAGGACAGGACCGCAAAGGTCCTCTTCGCCCCGGTAAGGCCCGCCCTTGACCCCAAAGAGCTTGCCGGGTGGATACTCAAGGACTGCCTTTCCGTAAGGCTCCAGCTCCAGATACACAGCTACATCTGGCCGGGTGAAAGAGGCAGGTAAGGAGAGAGGCCGAGCTCGAGCGGTCCGTGTTTTTGAAAAAATCTTAAAGGTAAGGCATCAAGGGAATGAAACCATTTATCTACGCGACGATCATCCTGTACGCGATAAGCTTTTTTACGGTCGTGGTCTGCAACATATCCGGGTCAAAGGCGCTTGAGAAGGTCTCAAGGGCGTCTTTGGTCCTCGGGCTTGTTGTCCATACGGCGGGGCTTATCCAGAGGATATACTCTACCGGGCACGCACCGATGGCCTCGATGTACGAAACGCTCGTCTTCTACGGCTGGACGGCCGTCCTTGTAAGCGTCATAGTCGTCTTCAGGTATAAGGAGAGGGAGACAGAGCTTTTTACGGTCCCGGTATCTGTACTGGCCTTGCTCTTCGCGCTTTCCAACGAAAAGCCTGGCGGGCCGCTTACGCTCATATTGAGGACACGCTGGTTCGAGACTCATGTGACGGCCTCGTTCGCCGCCTACGCGCTATTCACTCTCGCCTTCTCGGCGGCGGTACTCTACCTCG
>JACRCJ010000339.1 GCA_016219075.1 Deltaproteobacteria bacterium
ATGCGGGAGCTTTCCCGGCTTTCTTACAAGGACGACCCCCGCGCCGAGCTTATAAGCGAGGGCGGCGCCCACTATAAAACCCCTCGCCTCGATGCCCACGACAAGCTCCACGCCCTTGCCGATGTACCTGTGGGCGAGCATGTCGACCATCCTCTGAAATGACGCAGCATCCTTGCAGAGTGTCGTTATATCCTTAAAAAGTATCCCCTCTTTCGGAAAATCTGGCACATCCCTTATCGCTTTCTTTAGCTGCTCCGTCATCTTCTTCTCCCTTCCCCTTTTATCTTATTGACGGTCTGAAGAGGTTCTGGTCTTCAGACCGGTGGTGCCCAAAGCGCCTTTGCGGACGGGACCGGACCGGCAAATCGCTAAACCGCGTCAAGAGAGACTATGTTATCGGTCTCAAGGATTATCCTCTTGAGCTTAACGAGCGCCTTCACCTCGATCTGCCTGACCCTCTCGCGCGTGACCCCGAAGGCCTTTCCGATGGCATCGAGCGTTTTGGGCCCGCCGTTCCCGAGCCCGAACCTGAGCCTTATTATGTTCCTCTCGTTCTCGTCGAGGAGGTCAAGCCACCCGTTTATCTTATCGAGCCTCCTGACATTTTCCAGCAGTTCCATCGGGGACGGAAACGAGTTGTCCTCGAGCTTGTCAAGGAGCGACTGGTCCCCGGAGTCCGGAATAGTAGATTCGAGGGAATAACTTTTTTTGCTTATTATGTCAAGCTTTTTCACATACCTGCCAGCAAGCCCCGTCTTCTCCGAGAGCTCCCCTATGGACGGGTCCCTGTTCAGCACCATCATCAGCTCCCTTGAGGCCCTCGCTATCTTGGAGATGTCTGCGGTGATGTGTATCGGAAGCCTTACGACATTCGCCTGGTTGGCTATGGCCCTCTCTATCGACTGCTTTATCCAGTAGGTGGCGTATGTCGAGAACTTGCACCCCTTCGTGGCCTTGAACCTCTCAACCGACTTTATGAGCCCGATGTTCCCCTCCTCTATGAGGTCCTGGAGTGGAAAACCCCTGTTCAGGTACCTCTTGGCGATGTTTACCACAAGGCGCAGGTTGGCCTCGATCATCTGCCGGCGGGCCTCGTTGTCTCCCCTTGCTATTCGTCTGGCGAGTTGTTTTTCTTCCTTGGATGTGAGAAGAGGGTACTTCTTGATGCAGCTGAAATAAAACCTTACAGAATCGGTTGAAGGGTACTCTTTGAACTCCCTGTCATCACTGCGCGTCTTTTTTCTTAAAAGCGGAGCGCTCCACCGGCCTTCGTCAATTTTTTCCATTTTCCCCCTCTGAAGGTAGAATTGGAAGCTCACTCAGGCTGGAAAGACTATTTTGTTTTTACTACATTTTTTTTCTTATGGCAAGAAAAAAATAGGATTCCTTACTTTCTTGCCCTGCCTCACCTCGAAGTGCAGATGGCAGACGGTGGCGTTTCCGGTGGACCCTACCTTCGCGATGACATCACCTTTGGTAACATCGTCCCCGTCCCTTACAAGGTTTTCTTTATTGTGGGCGTAGACGGTAAAGAAATCGTCCCTGTGCTTCAATATTACGATATTGCCGTAGCCCCTCATGCCGTTGTCCACGAAGACGACCTTGCCGTTATCGGCGGCCTTTATCGGTTCTCCCTCAGGCGCCAATATGTCTATGCCGTCGTGGTGCGTGCCGTCCCTCGTCCCGTACTCCGAGATGATCTCACCCCTTATCGGCCATGAGAACCTGTCTTTCTCGTAGACTACCTTTGTGTCGTACTTGCCCTCGGCGTGGGTGTATGGTTCGACCTTCCTGACCCTGCGCGCTCCGGGTATGAATATCCGCCTGCCGGCTTTTATTTCGGTGGGGTCCTTTATGTTGTTGAGTTCGGCGACCTCCTGCATGTCGGCCCCGTAGGTCTGACATATCCTCCAGAGCGTTTCGCCGCGGTCTACGGTATGGATAACTCCCCTGCCGGCGGCCAGACAGCCGGGAAGTATCAGGAGAAAAACGGCAACCGCGATTCTTATCAGCTTGAGGAGTCTCATAACGGCAAAAGTCTCGACAGGGGTCGCACGGCCCCTATGGTCGATTGAGCGCCTTGAAGGGCTTTTCACGGGGAGAAAGAAGAATATTTACTGATGACCCATCCCTGGGCTTCAAGCCCATGGGATTCGGGCCTGTTTTGAAGCAACACTGCTTTCAGATGAAAACCTTTCGTACCAGGCGTTCTTTCATCCCTGGGCTTAAAACCCCAGAGTTTTCAGAACATTAAAAAATAAAACATGAGGTTATTATACTTAAACGGGTACGGGATGTAAAGTTCAATGGGGCTCCGAAGGTCAACGGATGAGGGCGTCTTTTTTTCCGGCCTGCCAGCCGTCCTTGCCTATGAGCTTTACGAACCGGCAGCCTCCGAGGACCTCCGTAGAGACTCCGTTCGCCCTCCTTGTTATCCTCAGTAGCTTCTGTGTCTCTTCGGAACCCACGGGGATGATCAGACGGCCTCCTGGCGCGAGCTGGTCCACGAGGGCGGCTGGGACCTGCGGGGAAGCGGCGGCTGCGATGATCGCGTCAAACGGCGCCTCTTCGGCCCACCCGGTCGTGCCGTCGCCGAGCTTTATGACGACATTCGAGCAGTGGAGCCTGTCAAGCGTCCTTCTCGAGCGCGCCGTAAGCGTCGTGAGCCTCTCAACGGAGTATACC
>JACRCJ010000079.1 GCA_016219075.1 Deltaproteobacteria bacterium
AACGGTAGCGGCCTCGCAGTAGGAAGGACCCTTGTGGCCATCCTTGAGAACTTCCAGCAGGAGGACGGAAGCGTAGTGGTACCCGAAGCCCTGAGGAAGTACATGGGGGGGCTTGAAATTATCCGCAAAAAAAGTTAGAATGACTCGTTTTTAAGAGCTCCGAGGCCCGGTTGCCGCAAGGTCAAACGGGCCAAGAAGGGTGTTTCCTCTCCAGGCAGTCCATATAACGGGCCAATTCAGCGGAAAAGGCCCGCTCCCTTAAAACGGAGGGTTAGGCTAATGGTAAGTCACTGGTCTTGAAAACCAGCGGGTTAACGCCCTTGGGGGTTCGAGTCCCTCACCCTCCGCCACTTACTTTCTTTTTTTCCAAAAAGAAAGTAAGCAAAGAAAAACCGATTAAAAACAAGATGACTCGAACGGCGCCTGAACGCCGACCGACGGGAGGAAGAGGCCGCAGGGACGCGGCCGGAAGTGAAGGCGACCGGGGTCGGAGTTGAGGAGTCAGGAAGACGACGAACGGAGACCGAGTCCCTCACCCTCCGCCACTTACTTTCTTTTTTTCCAAAAAGAAAGTAAGCAAAGAAAAACCGATTAAAAACAAGATGACTCGAACGGCGCCGTTGCGCCGGGCTTGCGAAAGACCGAGTCCTTTGCCACGCACTTTTTTTAAAAAAAGAAAGTAGCAAAGAAAAACCGATTAAAATCAGATGACCCGAACGGCGCCGTTGCGCCGGGTTTGCGGAGTGGCACGCACATTCAACCTGGAATTCCATGAAGAAAAGCTGCAGGGTTTCCTGTAAATCCTCCTCCTTGATGGGGGAGGGTAGGGTGGGGGTTAGAAAGAGAAAAGCTTTCACACTTCCCGCCAGTATCTTTAAAATTCTCCGCCATGAATGGCGGAGAATTTTGATGGTACGGAAAAATCATTTATATTTGCCAGCCTTGACCCGCCGCTAAAGCGACGGGATTGCGGCTGGCACGCCCATTCAAGGAGGCACATCGTGAAAAATATCAGTTTGATGATTTTGGCGCTCGCGTTAAGTGTTGGGGTTATCGCAGGGTGTACGGAAAAGAAACAACCCGCTGAAAAGCCTAAAGAGGCGGCAACTCAAATTGTCGAAAGCGTTGGCGAAAAGCCGGCGGAGGTGAAAGAAGCGGCCCCTGTTGCGCCCGCTGAGACCAAAGAGAAAGCCGTAGAGAAAAAAGCGGCGGTTGCGGTCGGCGCCGAAGAGAAGGCCGCGAAAAAGCCGCAAGCGCCCGGAAAAGGCGTGGAAGCGGGCGCGGCGATCTTTAAGACGAAGTGCTCGCCGTGCCACGGCGCGGACGGCAAGGGCACGGCCATGGCCCCGGCCTTTAAGGGCAACGATTGGGTAAAGGGAGCGGCCAACGGCGAGATCGCTGATGTTATCAAAAACGGCCGGGAGGGCGCAGCGAAAAAATATAAGAACTTCGTTATCAGCATGCCCGCCAATAAGGGGATGGCGGAGAGCGACATAAACGCCCTCGTCGAATACATCAAATCGATAAACTGATCATCCCTTTTAGCAGTGAAATCATCAAAGCCCGGCTTTTCAAGCCGGGCTTTTTTTATTTGGCCGTTAAAACACCAGACTCCTGTCTGGTGATGGATAGGCCGTCCGAAGGACCCAAGCCGAAGGCTTGTAGCCGAAGAAACCGCCGACTCCTGTCGGCGGAGTTTCACTTTTTACCGTCCTTAAAACCCCGTGGTTTTAAGGACGAGACGGTTCATAGTGACGACTTTTCCTTAGCCATTTCGAAAGGCGGCTTAAGGGAGGCACAGCCCGCAGAACGACTTCTAAACTGTTTCATTCCCCCTTTAAATCTTTCCCCCCTGCATCGTCTTCCCGCAGGTCGGGCATGATTTTTCAAGGGAGTAGCCGCAGTGGAGGCACTTCGGGGCGTTCCGCATAACGGGCTTGAGGCACGCCGGGCATGCCGGGGTCTCGGCCTCGCTCGTTTTGCTCATGTATATCACGCGGGATAGCTCTTCAAGGGTAGTGAGACCTGCGGCTACCTTTTTGAGCCCGTCCGCCCTGAGTGAGACCATCCCGGCGCGGGCCGCTTCCTTGTAGAGCTCCTTTTCGGGGGCGTCCGAGGCTATGCGGTTTCTCAGGCGGTCGCTAACGGCGAGGACCTCGAATATGCCGATCCTCCCGGAGTAGCCGGTGCCCTTGCAGTTCGCGCACCCCTTGCCGCGGTAGAGCTTGTTTTGACCGGGCCACGCCCATCCCGCCTTTTCAAGCTCCGCCTTCTCCGGCGTGTAGGGTTCCTTGCAGTGGGTGCAGATCGTACGGACGAGCCTCTGGGCGACTATCCCGTTCAAAGAAGAGGCTATCATGTACGGCGGAACGCCCATGTTCTTAAGCCTCGTGACGGTAGCCACCGCGTCGTTCGTGTGAAGGGTGGAGAAGACGAGGTGGCCCGTCAAAGAGGCCTGCAGGGCGATTATCGCGGTCTCGGCGTCCCTCATCTCGCCGACGAGTATCACATCCGGGTCTTGCCTCAGGACCGAACGGAGTATGTACGGGAACGAGAGGCCGGCCTTGTCGTTGACGGCCACCTGGTTGACTTTTTTGATCTCGAACTCTATCGGGTCTTCTATGGTGACGATGTTTATCTTCGAACTCTTTATGTGCGAGACCATGGCGTACAGGGTCGAGGTCTTGCCGCTTCCAGTGGGCCCGGTGACCAGGGTGACCCCCTGGGGCCGCTCGATGAGGGCGGCGACCGTCTCCATATCCTCTTTGGAGAGCCCCATCCTTTTAAGGTCGTGGACAGTGGAGTGCGGGTCGAGTATCCTCATCACGACGGTCTCGCCGTACTGAGTGGGAAGCGTCGAGACCCTTAGGTCGAGCGTCTTTGGGCCGAAGCGGACCTTTATGCGGCCGTCCTGCGACACCCTTCTCTCGGTTATGTCGAGCTTCGCCATCAGCTTTATCCGGGAGATGACCGGGCCCTGCACCCACTTGGGCATCTGCATAGTCTCTCTCATGATGCCGTCCACCCTGATCCTCAAGAGCATGTTGTTCTCCTGCGGCTCAAGGTGT
>JACRCJ010000016.1 GCA_016219075.1 Deltaproteobacteria bacterium
CTCGGAAAGAGCGCCCGCTATGTTCTTAAATGCTACCTGATGGAAGTAGGGGTCGAATACCGCTATCGCCTCTATCTCTCCGCCGAAAACCTTTTTAAGTCCCATGGCCGACATAAGGGCCGCATATGAACATGTGCTTCCATCTATGCCCACCAGGATTCTTCCACAAAAGGAAGGCGTCTTTACCGCCAGCGTGTCTGTACTTATATGCCTTGAGGCGCGCTCGCATACTCCGCCAATAAGGCTTGATTCGACGGCCCCCATGCCGAGTCCGCCCATTACGACAAGATCATAACAACCTTCGGCGGCTTCCTTTATAAGCTCTGCGTAGTTTTTCCCTTCTCGGCTTTTCTTCTTAAAATTGCCTATACCCTTGGCCCCCGCGCTGGCCTCGAACCTGTCGAGGTAGGAATCGGATATTATCCCCAACCCCTTCGCTATCAGGCTTTCGTGTATCTCCCTTTGCCGCGCAAGCACGGCCTCGGACTGGTATTGCTGAGGCAGCCCCGTCTCCATATCCATGAAGCGCGATTCGTGTAGCTTCGCTGCATAGACATGGCAACCAGTTACCTCGGACCCGAAGGCGCCGCTTATTGCCAACGAGGCTTCAATCCCCCAGTCCGAATATTTTGAATTATCGAGCGCAACGAGTATTTTGCCGAACATAAAACCCTTCCTTTCATTTCTTCTTGTTTTCTACGACCAACCGGAACTCGCCAAGAACAGTCGACACAGCTCAAAAAAAGACGGCCCT
Organism: Deltaproteobacteria bacterium; assembly: GCA_016219075.1. GTDB lineage: Bacteria > Desulfobacterota > GWC2-55-46 > GWC2-55-46 > GWC2-55-46 > JACRCH01. Next base: position 755 of record JACRCJ010000016.1, read on the forward strand.
TGATGACCCTTCTGCTCTTCAAACCGTGGCTTTTGCGGCTGCTTGAAAACCTTCTGTTTAAGGCGAATAGTTCGTCATGAATATCATTATATTTTTTCACCGCATCGACAGGCAAAAGGCCTGTACGTTAAAAGCTCACATTGACGTTGAGCTGTGTGCGCGACTCCTCCTGCTTAGGGTCCGTCTTCCTTTCTCCGTTCAACCTTGTGATGTCGGCATTTATGTTCTTGGTGAACTTGTACCCTACCTTGTATTCATATCCCTTGAAGTCGTTGAAAAAGTTGGGGAAGTTGTCCTGCGCGAAGCCGGTGACCGCGTTGGTCTCTATATCGGGCCTCGCCACAGAGGCGCTCAGGTTCTTGTACGAGGCGCCCAGGTTTATTACGCTGCCCGAATCGAGCGTGCTCGCGTCGGACTTGATGTAGTCGTACCCAACCGTAATCCCGACTTCGGGGATGGCCTTTATCCTGGCCTGGGCGCTCGCGAGCGAGTAGTCCGCCTTGACAGTGGTCGTCGGGTTCTGGCTCCTTATGGAAGCGCCGGCGTCAGTTGACAGGATGGCATATGAAGCCGTGAGGTCAACGGGGGCAAAAGAGGCATTTACAACCCCCTGATAGACGATAAGGTCGGAGTCCTTGTCCCCCGTGCTGCTCCAGCTCCCCTCGTCAACGACGAAATAGCCTCCCTGCAAGGTGATAGCTACAGGCCCGAGGTTTTTATACGTGACGCCTGCCGCAACGCCTTCGGGGTTGATGTCCGCGTCCCAGAAATACTCGTTCTGGGTCCACATGGACATTGTTTCCTTCCCGAACCATGCAAACCCGTCGATGTTGTCGACCTTATATTTTCCTTTTATGTAAACCCTGTCGATGCCGATAGCGTCCCTGGAAAGGCCGGCCGTGCCGCCGTCACTGTTGTTGTGGCTTCCAAGGATGACGTGCGGTGAATTCGCGTCATTCGTGTCTCCGGAAGTGACCCTCGCGCCGAATTCGACGTTCTCGTTGGGCGTAAAGGTGAAGCCGACCCTGAGGCGATATCTGAGCCTATCCCTCTCCTGGTCCTCGTACACGCCGCCGGTAAGCCGTGTCCTGTCGTCCTTCTCGAACCTGGCCCTGCCGTCTCCGTAAAACTTGAGCCCTTCTATAGCCTTTGCATCCTCAACAAAAGCCGCAAAAAGTAGTGCTGAACCCAAGACGGTCATTCCAAGATACGCTTGAAATTTCTGCAACAACATAACGATGCTGCTCCTCAGCTTGATTTTTTTAGGACTGCATACAACGATCCGTACTTGAAATAAATGAAGTTCCTGTAACAATAGCGGCCAGAGCCTTTTCAATCAACCAGCTCAAACCCTCTTCATTTGGTTCCCAGAACTCGCCTTACTGTTTTGACAGTAAAATCCAGGAGATTACGAGCATTAAACGTCCATGACCGCCTCTAACTTACAACCCCCGGCGTAATCATCGGATTGCGTCCGCAAAAAAGGCCACTGAAAAGGGGCATGGAAAAACTTATCCCGCCTTTCTCCCATCTCAGTGGCCTTTATAGATGAATTACTCTATCTTCAATTCATGCCAGGTGGTGATGGATTTCTGTCCGTCCTTTTCCTTGTTACTCCCGTCCCATACGGCAAATGCTATGGGGATGATATCCTTCTTTTTGAACTGGACGTCTTCCTTATCCTTACCACTCATGGATCTGAAAAATACAACCCTCCATTTCCCGCCGCTCCAGGCCCCTTTGCCCATAACGTCCTGGGAGTCCTGGAGCGTCAATGTGCCAAACCTCTCGGCATTTAAATCCTCCACAGGGCCCTTTCTCTCCTTCGAAGGCAACTGATACAGTCTTCCCTGATACCAATCGACTGAATATTTTAAACCCTCTCCGGGATAACTTGCCCCGATGGGAACGATCCTATCCCTTCCGCCTTCCAGATCAGCCTTCCACTGCCAGATATTTACAGGCATACCCTCATGCCCCATGGCAAAGTATGGATTTTCGGCCTCTCTCTTAGGGGTATTTACCGGGAACTCGAGGGCAACGGCATCCCTGTACGTAGAGGTATCTTCAACCAAAGAGTTCTCGGTCATGTCATCCCATTCCAGAAGAAAGGCTATCTCCTTCCCGTTGTTTATGGACCTTACGCTCACCCAGCGGACCGAGCTCTTTCCCTTGGGGAGTGCAAATGCCCTGGGGTTCGCTATTATCTGGGAACTCATCGGTATGGTAATGCCGTCAACCTTATCCCAGGCAGAGGACCTGGGGTCAGCGGGTAGATCCCCTTTTACAGATTTTGATATCACCGACAACCCCTGGGAATTGACCGCCGGGACATACGCGAGGCTGCTTACAAGAACAACTGTTAAAGCTGCAAGAAAGACCCTTTTAAACATATCCACACCTCCCTTCAGTTCTTTGCCTTGGGGGAGACCCCGGCGTTCTTATATAGATACAGGATAATCTGCCACTTCTCGGTTTCGGTAAAGTCATCCTTCCACCCCGGCATGGCGGAATAGAAGGGTTCATCGAGGCCACCGTCGTCTATCCTCCAGAGTACATACGATTGGTCGAGCATGGCTATAGCATCAGGGTCGGTCAAGTCTACCGGTCTTATTGGCGTAACAAAACCCTCAGCCTCGGGGCCTTTGCCGTCACTCCTCACGCCATGGCATACGGCGCAAGTCTTTCCGTAGAGCCTCTTGCCCGCAAGTATGTTCGGGTCATTGTCGGGCAGAGTCTTTGGGTCTGCGCTGGTCAGGGGGTTCTCCAGACCCACATAGTCAAGGGGCGGGGTGGAGTGGATGACCTTCCTTACCTTCTTTTCCGCTGATGAGGCATCGGAAAAGACCATCAAAGACAGAACTAGAGGGGCTATTAATAAAATCCATTTCATATCGAATTGCCTCCTTTCAAAAACTTCTTTTTGATGGGATTTAGCCGAATCCGGACTCAGTCCCGTTTCAATTTAACTTCTTCAGCACCCTTCGAAGGTGTAACATGTGGTTTTTTAAAAATTCCGTCATAAAGGCGCTCGCCCCTTTATAAAAGGGTTCGTTTACCTTCTTCTGGATCTTTTCGTCCAGTTTCGGCACCCATTTATTCAGATGTCTATCGAGAAAATCGAGTTGGGCAAGACGATACGGGCTTGCATCCTTTCCGAGGTCAAGCGCTTCGGCCTCCTTCTTCGCGAGAAAAGCCATAAACTCCAGTTCGACCGCAAGGTGGTCAGGGTAGTCTTTCTCACTGTCATTGAGCTTGATCTTGAAGTGCTCATAGAAGCGGAGGAGGTCTTCGTAGATATCCCGGCTGCACATATCATCTCTATAGGCGGTATAAGCCGATTCATACAGAGGGCGCCCCATCGCAATATCCAGGGTGCTTATATACTCGCTCTCAAGCTCTTCCAGAGACAGATAGGGGGAGGGGATGCCCCTGAAGTCCACATCAAAGGGCAACCTCTCCACAAGAGCACCCATATCCTCCACGACCTCTTTCCCCTTCATCGCCTCATAGAAACTCTCCTCGGGATAGGAGAAGCACCTGCCGAGGAAAAGATAGAGAACGCTTAAGGGCTTGATGCTTTTGGCAGATTCTGAAATCTCGGTGTTTCCGGCGATACTCTCCATCATACATCCCCCTTGTAGCCCTTGTCGGTATCCTGTGACGGCGTTACGAACTGGGTCTTTACAGGCTGAACCTCCTCGGGCGTCTTGAACGGCACACCGCCAACGTTCAACTGGAACCTGTCCTTGGTGTCATGGCCGATGAGGATCATGCAGAGCTCGCTCTTTATGCCCTTTCTCATCTTCTCCCTTTCAGCCAGTATGGTATCCTGGGCCCTCTTCACGTTCTCCACGCCCCCGAAGAGTGATCCCAGAAACTGTATGGGTATCCTCCTCTCGTTGGTCACCTCGCCGCTCGCTCCGAACTTGAATGAGCCTACCGGCGGGACATAAAATAAATTGGGCTCTGTCCCGAACTCGGGGTGCAGGGGTAGGGCGACCTTGTACTCATGTATAAGTTTGTAGACGGAGCTGTTCTTATCGTCCTTCCAGCCTATGAACCTTATCCTACCCGGACACTGCCAGAAGCAAGCCGGCGCCACGCCCTTTTCGACCCTCGGATAGCAGAGGATGCATTGTTCGGATTTTCACGTGCTGAAGTTGAAGTAAGTCTTCTTATACGGGCACCCTCTGACACAATGGCGGTATCCCCTGCATCTTTCCTGGTCCACGAGGACGATGCCGTCCTCCTGCCGCTTATAGATCGCCTTTCTGGAACATGAGGCGAGGCAGGCTGGGTTCGTGCAGTGGTTGCATATCCTCGGGAGTGCAAAGGCCCAGTGGTTAGGCCATTCGCCCGCGCCCTGGTCCTCCTCCCAGTTCGGACCCCATTTGGGTACCACCTCTTTACCCTTGTAATGGGGCCTTGGACCGGTTGCGCCGGGTGTGTCATGAGACCGGCCTTCCTGAAAAACGGCCTCATAGTTGTACTCCCAGGGGATGCCGTAGTGGTCTTCGAGGGTCGGGTCGTTCCCCTCTCTCATTACGGGACCGCGGCTCTTTACCTTGCCGTCCGTTCTTCCCTCTTCCAGAACAACATCCTTGAAACCGCCGCCCAGCACCTCGCCTTCGCCGGTGGCCGTCTGGTTTTTGGAGCTGCCCCATCCCTTTGGGTAGCCATGGCCCGGCATGGTTTCCACGTTATTCCAGTACATGTATTCCCTGCCGCTCCTGTTCGTCCACATAAGCTTATCAGCCATGGTGCAGGTGTGGCATTCGAGACATTTATTCAAATCAAAGACCATCTGAAGCTGTCTTCCAGTAAACTCTGACATACCCTTATTCCTCCCTTCGAATTAGCCTCCCTTGATTCCCCGGAGGGAATGGGAAGATATCGGAACTTATGCCTTTTCGACCTTCTCTATATCCACGCCCGTCTCGTAGTAGA
>JACRCJ010000338.1 GCA_016219075.1 Deltaproteobacteria bacterium
AGGTCGCGGGTCACGGCCGCCAGCAGGATCACCTTCGAGTCGCCGGACGCGGCCAATACCACGATGCCGCTTGAGAGCTTTATCCTCAATGTGTCGGCCATCTCGCGCAGTTCCTTGGGGTCAATGGTCTCAACTTTGGCGGCTATCACCTTCACATCCTTGATCGTCCTGACGCCGTCAAGAAGCGACATGGCCGCGCCTGCCTTGTCCTTGCCCTTAAGAGACGCTATCTCCCTTTCGAGTTCCCTGTTCGCCTCAAGGAGCTTTTTTATCTTCTCTGGGACCTCGGTCTTCGGCACCTTGAGCATCTGGGCGGTCTCCTTCAGGGCGTCTTCGGACTGGTTGAGGGCATCAAGCGCTCCTGTGCCGGTGACGGCCTCTATCCTTCTTACGCCCGAGGCTACGGACCCCTCGCCGGTAATCTTGATGATCCCTATGTCGCCGCTCCTTTTGACATGCGTCCCGCCGCAGAGCTCCGCGCTCACGCCGTCCACCTTGACCATGCGGACGGTTTCCCCGTACTTTTCGCCGAAGAAGGCGAGGGCGCCTTTCTCCACCGCCTCGTTGTACGGGAGGACCTCGGTCGTCACGGCGAAGTTTTCAAGTATGACCCTGTTGGCCTCGGCCTCTATCTTTTTCAAGTCTTCGGTACCTATCGCCTCGAAGTGGTTGAAGTCGAAACGGAGCCCCCTGGGCGCCACAAGCGAGCCCGCCTGCCTTAAGTGAGAGCCCACGGTCTTTCTGAGTATCGCGTGGAGGATGTGGGTGGCCGTGTGGTTGCGGGCCGTGGCCTTCCTCTTTTCGATGTCCGGGACAAGCTCGGCTTCGTCGTCCGTTGAAAGCCTGCCTTCGGTGACCTTGCAGTAGTGCACGATGAGGTCGCCTACGGGCCTTTTCGTGTCGGTCACTTCGACGGAGAAGCCCTTGCCTACCATTACCCCGGTGTCGCCGACCTGGCCCCCTGACTCGGCGTAGAAAGGCGTTTCTTCGGTGACGACCTCGACCGTGTCTCCGGCGCGTCCTTCATCGACGCTCACGCCGTCCTTTATTATGCAGAGGACCCTGGAGGAGACGGCCTCCATGTGGTATCCGACGAACTGGGTCTTGAGCCCCGCGTTTGAAAGCGATCTATAGAGCTCCATCGCGGACTCCGTGCCCTTGACTCCCTTCCACGCGGCCCTTGCCTTGCTCTTCTGTTCGTTCATGAACCGTGAAAAGCCATCTTCGTCGACCGTGAACCCGTACTTTCTGACTATGTCCGCCGTGAGGTCTGAAGGAAAACCGAAGGTGTCGTACAGCCTGAAGGCCACATCCCCCGGCACCACAGTTTCTTTTTTATCCCTGAGTATCTTTATCTCGTCGTCGAGGAGCGTCAATCCTCTTTCCAGGGTCTCGAAGAACCTCTCCTCCTCGCCCTTCGTGGCGCGGGATATCAGCTCCGAGGCTGCTGTTATCTCCGGGTAGACTGAACCCATAAGCTCTATGACCTTGTCGTTGACCTTGTAGAGGAACGGCTCCTTGAGCCCGAGGTACCGGCCGTGCCTGGCGGCCCTCCGTATGATCCTCCTCAACACGTAGCCCCGGCCTTCGTTGCTCGGCAGGACCCCGTCGGTCATGAGGAAGGTTATCGCCCTTGAGTGGTCGGCCACGGCCCTTATCGAAATATCGTGGTCGTGGTCAGTCCCGTATTTGACTCCCGTGAGGGACTCGATATGCTTTATGATGGGCAGGAAAAGGTCGCTGTCGTAGTTGGTCTTCTTGCCCTGCATGACGGCGGATAACCTCTCAAGGCCCATGCCCGTGTCAATGCACTGCTTCGAAAGGGGCGTAAGAGTACCGTCGGCGCTCCTGTTGTACTGCATGAAGACGAGGTTCCACAGCTCCAGGAACCTGTCGCAGTCGCACCCGACGGCGCACCCCGGTCTGCCGCACCCGACATCCGCGCCCTGGTCTATCAATATCTCGGAGCAGGGCCCGCAGGGGCCGGTCTCTCCCATCGACCAGAAGTTGTCCTTGGCGCCGAGGCGCACTATTCGCTCCGGGGCAACGCCGGCCTTTTTCTCCCATATCCCGGCGGCCTCTTCGTCGGTCTCGAATACGGTGACCCAGAGCCTTTCGACCGGGAGCTTCATCTCTTTCGTCAAAAACTCCCAGGCGTACTCTATGGCCCCAACCTTAAAGTAGTCCCCGAAGGAGAAGTTGCCGAGCATCTCGAAGAATGTGTGGTGGCGGGCGGTCTGTCCGACATTTTCAAGGTCGTTGTGCTTTCCCCCGGCCCTCAAGCACTTCTGACAGCTCACGGCCGTTTTGTAGCCCCGGGTCTCTTCGTCGAGGAATACGCCCTTGAACGGCACCATACCGGCGTTCGTAAACAGGAGAGTCGGGTCGTCCTTGGGTATTAACGCAGAGGAGGGCACGACCGTGTGTCCCTTCCCGGCGAAGTACTCAAGGAATCGTCTTCTGATGTCACTGGATATCATGGATTTGGGTTACCTGTCGGTTCCTTTTTTTTAAGCGCTTGAAGACCGGGGCCAAAAGCTTCCCCGGAAATCTTCATGTATCTTCGGGGCCGGGTTCAAGGCTTCCGGCGAACCTGTTTATCACCTTGAATATGGAGTCGGCCGTGAAACCCCGGCCTTTTAAAAATCTGTAGGCCTTCTCGCAACCTTTCCTGTCGAGGACATGAGGGGAGCCGGTCTTTTTAAGCCACCGCGTCAGGGCCTCAAGCGCGGCGGCCTCCTCGGCCCCCTGGTCGCGGACGACCGTTTTGCGGACGATCTCCCGAGAGACCCCCTTCCGGTTGAGCTCGAAGATTATCTTTGCCGGCCCCCAGAACTTGTTCCTTACCCGGGAG
>JACRCJ010000341.1 GCA_016219075.1 Deltaproteobacteria bacterium
CACCTCGGAGGCGACAACTTCGACCACCGCATCATCGACTGGCTCGTCACCGAGTTCAAAAAGGACCAGGGCATAGACCTCTCGAAGGACAGGATGGCCCTCCAGAGATTGAGGGAAGCGGCCGAGAAGGCGAAGATCGAGCTCTCCACCACAATGGAGTCCGAGATAAACCTGCCGTTCATCACCGCTGACGCCACGGGCCCCAAGCACCTTGTGATGAGGCTTTCGAGGTCCAAGCTCGAACAGCTTGTCACCGACCTTGTCGAGAGGAGCAGGAAGCCCTGCGAGCAGGCCCTTAAAGACGCCGGGATGTCGGCCTCGCAGATAAACGAGGTCGTCCTTGTCGGCGGCATGACAAGGATGCCGGCCATACACCAGTTCGTAAAGTCTTTCTTCGTCAGGGAGCCTCACAAGGGCGTCAACCCCGACGAGGTCGTCGCCATCGGCGCGGCCATCCAGGGCGGGGTCCTCGCCGGAGAGGTAAAGGACGTAGTGCTCCTCGATGTCACGCCGCTTTCTTTGGGCGTTGAGACCCTCGGGGGCGTCATGACGACCCTTATCCAGAGGAACACGACTATACCGACGAAGAAAAAGGAGACCTTCACGACCGCCGCGGACAACCAGACCCAGGTCGAGATCCATGTCCTGCAGGGCGAGAGGCAGATGGCCCGGGACAACAGGACCCTCGGAAAGTTCCATCTCATCGGGATACCGTCGGCCCCCAGGGGTGTCCCTCAGGTAGAGGTAGCCTTCGACATAGACGCCAACGGCATACTCAATGTCTCGGCCAGGGACCTCGCCACGAACAAGGAGCAGAAGATAACCATCACCGCCTCAAGCGGCCTTGTCAAGGACGAGGTCGAAAAGATGGTCAAGGACGCCGAGGCCCACGCCGAGGAGGACAAGAAGAACAGGGAGCTTATCGAGACAAGAAACCAGCTCGACTCCCTCATATACTCTACGGAAAAGCTCCTCCACGAGAACAAGGAGAAGATCCCCGCGGACGACGCGAAGGCCGTGGAAGATGCTTTGGCCGATGGCAAAAAGGCCCTTGAGAGTCACGAGATCGGGGCCCTTAAAGGGGCTATCGAGAAGATAAACACCGCCTCTCACAAGATGGCCGAGGTGATGTACAAGGCGGCCTCGGCCGCCGCTCCGCCACCGGGCGGCGCCCCCCATGGCGAAGCCGGCCCTCCGCAGGGCGATGTAGTTGAGGCGGAGGTAGTTGACGAAAAGAAGTAGCCCCGTTCTTCAAACCCTCTCCGCCCGCGACGCGTTTTAACGCGGGTCGACGGGCGTAACACTGGAATATATCGAGGTTTTTCCGTTGAGTGACAAGACCGGGCCGCTTTAGCGGCCCGGTCTCTGACACTCCATACCTCAGCCTCCCTCCCCGGTAAGCCCGGACCTCTCAACGGATGAGACCTTTATCCCTGCATACAAGACGCCAAACCTGTTATAATTATCTTGAGAGTCTTCTTGACAACAGGCCCTGTCAGGCGTAAAAGTACTGGCAAACGCCTCCGGGCTTTTCTACAGCCCTCTTGAATGGGTATGCCGCTCCTCAATCCCGTCGCTTTAGCGACGGGTCAAGGAGCGGCAAATCTAAATGATTTTTCCGTACCATCAAAATTCTACGCTATTTATGGCGGAGAATTTTAATCCGGCAACGTTACCGCTTTTGCCGCGAAGCGGCAAAGGCTGAGAAGGACTTTTAAAAAAACCGCGCGGCCTGATAATGAACCACCCCGTTGCAAATAACGGGGTATCTCCTGAAACTTCCCCTCCCTCGATGGGAGGGCTGGGCTCCCGTTGCGCTCTTCCGATGCAACGGGAAGCGGGGAGGGTGAAAGCTTTTTTCACCCCCTCCCTACCCTCCCCCATCAAGGGGGAGGGTCTTGTAAGAAAACCCTGCAGCTTTTCTTCAGGGAATTACAGGATTAAACGCTCCGGAAGATCGAAAAGATGGCCAACAAAGATTATTACGATATACTTGGGGTCTCCAGGAACGCCACCGACGAAGAGATAAAAAAGGCGTACCGCAACCTCGCCAGAAAGTACCATCCGGACCTCCATCCCGATAAAAAGGCCGAGATGGAGGCGAAGTTCAAGGAGATAAACGAGGCCTACAGCGTGCTTATCGACCCGAAAAAGAGGTCTGACTACGACCTCACCGGCCATGTTACGTTCGAGCCCGGCATGGGCGGATACCCTCCTCCTGGAGCGGGCTTCCCGTACGAAGACTTCGGAGGCTTCGGCGGCGGGTTCGAGGACATATTCGGCGAGATATTCGGCCGGCCCGGCAGAAGAAGGGGCATTCAGAGGGGCGCGGACATCGAATACCACCTCGAAGTCGACTTCATGCACGCCGTCAAGGGCACCGAGGTAAGGATAACCGTAGCCAGAAGGACAGGCGCCTCGGAGAAGATGACGGTCAAGATCCCTCCGGGGATAAAGACGGGCTCAAGGGTCAGGGTGGCCGGCAAGGGGGACCTCGGGTACGAGGGCGGGCCGAACGGGGACCTCTTCATCATAACGGGCGTAAAGCCGCACCCGTACTTCAGAAGGGTCTCCAACGACATCTATGTCGATGTCCCGGTGACCATAATGGAGGCCGCGCTCGGGGCCGAGGTGGAGGTCCCGACGATAGACGGCCCCACAAGGATAAAGATACCCACGGGCACCCAGGGGGGGCAGAAACTCCGGATAAAATCAAAAGGCGTCTATTATGTGGAAGAGGCTTACGGGGTCCTTGAGCACAAACGCGGGGACGAGTATGTGGTCATAAATGTCAGCGTTCCCAAGAAGTTAGACGAACGGTCAAAGAAGCTCCTGGAGGAATTCTCGGCAATAAATCCCTATGAACCGAGAAAAGGTTTGTGGTAAAATGTAAAATAATTGAGCGCCAGTGAAAACCGGGCTAAAAAACCCGCCCTTCCTGCCGATAAGTATGGTACGGGGTGGTCAAGGACAGAATAAAGAATGAACTGACAGACTTACGGGCTTCCAAGGCACAAGCCCCAAAACCAGGTCCCTGCGCGCCCCCACGGGCTCAGGGACTGAAAGAGGTCAAAAATGACTGAACTCGAAGAGATAAAAGAAAAGCTTACGCCCGCCGCGAAAAAGGTCCTGGACGCGGCTATCGAGGAGAGCAAAAACCGTCAGCATTACTACCTCGGCGTGGAGCACCTCTTTCTGGCTTTCGCGAAGGTAGAGGAGAGCTTCTTCAGGGAAGTCATGGAGGACCTCAACCTGGACGTCTACCATGTCATCAACTTCCTCAACGAACACCTCAATGTCTCCCGTCAATACATAGGTCTGGGGCTTAAGATACCTCCGGCCACCAGGAACGTCTTTCGTCTGGCAAAGGAAGAGGCCCAGAGATGGGGCAGGGAAGAGCTTGATTCCACTGATCTTTTCATAGCCATCTTTCAGGAGAACCACAGCCTTCCGGCCAAGGTATTCAGAAGCTTCGGCCTTGACCCCGATTACGTCATGCGTAGAATTACCGTAAAGGTAAGGAGCAAGGAAGAGATGGAAGAGGAGCTTAAGAAGAAATACGAACTCCCGCCGAACCTCAAGCACTTTGCGATAAACCTTAACAAGCTCGCCCGGTTCGACAAGCTCCCGATCATAGTCGGCAGGGACGCCGAGATCGACCAGGTCATGGAGATACTCTGCCATGTGGACCGCTCCAACTCCGTCATGATCGTCGGAGAGCCCGGAGTGGGCAAGACCGCCGTGGTCGAAGGGCTCGCAAGAAGGATAGAGCTTGAGCCAAAGAGGGTGCCAAAGAGGCTCAGGGACAAACAGATCGTAAACCTCCAGATGAACTCCATCGTCGCGGGCACCATATTCAGGGGCATGTTCGAGGACCGCATAGAGAAGATCATCAAGGAGATAAAGGAAAAGAAGAACATAATATTCTTCATCGACGAGGCCCACACCCTTATCGGGGCCGGGTCTGCCATGGGCGTGCCCTCGGACGCGGCCAACATCTTCAAGTCGACCCTCTCGAGGGGCGAGGTCCAGATAATCGGGGCCACGACCTTATCGGAGTACAAGGAGTTCATAGCCGAGGACGAAGCCCTTGCCAGAAGGTTCCGTCTCGTGAGCATATCCGAGCCTACGGTCGAGCAGACGAGAAAGATACTCTACGGCATCAGGCCCCGCCTCGAGAAGAGCTACGGCGTCAGGATCGCCGACGAGGCGATAGAGACTGCCCTGGACATGAGCCAGAGGTACATGAGGTCCCTGAAGATGCCCGACAAGGTCATCGGATGGCTCGACACCTCGTCCGTGAAGGTGGAGATCAACAGGCCCGATGAGCCGGTGAAGCCCGATGACGTCATCGAGGTCATCTCGCAGGAGACGAAGATCCCCAGGGACATGATCTTCAGGGACACCACGGGCCGGTTCAAGGACATGGAGAAGCACCTGAGCAGGCGAATTATCGGCCAGAAAGAGGCTATAAACGCCCTTTCAAAGCGCCTGAGGCTCAACAAGGGCCCCTTGAAGGAGAACTACTCCAGGCCCGACGGCGTGCTCCTGTTCCTGGGCCCCACCGGGGTCGGAAAGACCGAGCTCGCCAAGTCCCTTGCGCAGTTCCTCTTCGGCGACGATAAGAAGATGATCAGGATCGACATGAGCGAGTACAAGGACTCGGCCATATCCGTGGACAAGCTCATAGGCATGCCCAGGGGCATTGTCGGCAGCGAAAGAGGCGGCCTCCTTACCAACCCGGTGAGGGAGAACCCGTACTCGGTTGTGCTCCTCGACGAGATAGAAAAGGCGCACCCGTATGTCCTGAACCTCTTCCTGCAGGTATTTGACGAGGGGTGGCTCACCGACGGCAGGGGCAAGAGGGTCTACTTCAGCGACACCGTCATCATCATGACCAGCAACCTTGGCTCCGACGTCTTCAAGAAGTATGTGAAGCCCCTTGGCTTCTTAAACGACGGGGAAAACACCGGCCAGCTCAAGAAAGACATCATGCGCGATGTCGAGAGCGTCTTCTCGCCGGAATTTTTGAACCGCATAGACGACATCATCGTCTTCACCCCGCTTACCAGGGACGAGGTCAGGCAGCTTACGGCCATGTACCTTGAGAGGATCAGGGAGCACCTTGAGAGCTACGGCAAACATCTTGCCATCACCGATAAAGCGGTTGACGAACTCGTTGAAAAAGGCTATAACCAGAAGTACGGAGCGCGGTTCCTGAAGAGGCATGTAGACGAAAAGGTCAAGGTGCCCATCACCCTTAAATGGAAAGAGGGCGACCTCTTCAAGATCGATTTCGCTGACGGAAAAATAGAGGTCGAAGCGGCCTCGGTAAGTGAGCCTGCCCTCATATGATCAAAAAGATACTTGTGCCGCAAGACGGGTCGGCCTACGGCAGGTCCGCGCTTGACTGGTCGCTGTGGCTCTCCAAAAAGCTGGGCGCCGATCTTGTCGGCCTCCATGTGGTGGACATCGTGGCCCTGGAGGGCCCGTTCCTCCACGACATCTCGGGGTCCCTCGGGTTTGAGCCCTTCCTGAACTTCTCCACCAGGATGAGGGAAGTGCTTGAGGAGAAGGGCGCGGCCATACTCAAGACCTTCGAGGAGACTTGCGAGAAGGCCGGGGTCAACAAAGAGATACAGATGTCGGTGGGTGTCATAGCCGGCGAGATATGCGAAAAGGCCAAGGTCGCCGACCTTGTGGTGATGGGCAGGCGCGGGTTGAACGCGAAGTTCGAGTACGAGCTTCAGGGCTCCACCACGGAAGCGGTCTTGAGGAAGTCCCCGAAGCCCGTCCTCGTGGTGCCAGAGACCTTTACCGAGCCCAGGAACCCGCTTCTGGCCTATGACGGAAGCCCCAACGCGAGCCGCGCGATGCACTCGGCGGCCGAGCTGAGCAAGACCCTCGGACTCCCGCTGACCATCCTTACAGTCAGCGCCTCCGAAGGGGAGACGGCTCTTCTTAAAGACGCCGAGGATTACCTGAAGCCCTACGGCATAAACGCAAGGTTCGTCGGTCTGACAGGGGACCCCCCGACCTCCATAGAGAGGTACTACAGGGAGAACAACCACGATCTCCTCTTCATGGGCGCCTCGCACCACTCAAGGATATTCGAGATGGTGCTCGGCAGCACCACGGAGTTCGTGATGAGGAGCGTCAACGGCCCGTTCTTCCTTGAAAGATAGGAGTTCAAACAGCCTTTATTCACGCCTTCCGGCAGGCCCGACCAACGGCCTGCCGTTTTTTTTGCGCCGCCTGAGAGAAACGGCCGACTTATATATTGACTTCTTTTTTTCGCGGTGCTAATTTTGA